>PWGR01000148.1 GCA_003554565.1 Clostridia bacterium | reverse complement strand
TGCCAGTGTCGGAGCTGACCCTCCAATCGTTCGCGCTCTTTCTTGAGGTCAGAACGTCGACGACGCTCACTTTCTATCCTTTCCCGTAGGGATATGCGCTCGCGCTCGATATCATTCAGTTGTGCATTGACATCCGCGAGGCGCTCACGTTCTGGTTTCACCTTCTCATCATACCGTCGTCGGTGACCCGCAAGTTCGGCCGCAGCCCTTTCGGAGCGCATCATCAGCCGCTCCAGTTCCGCTTTTTCTTTCTCCAGATCAGCGACCTGGCGCGTGCTTTCGTGCAGTTCCTGCTGCTCCTCGCACCGTCTCTTGCGCCGCCGCTCCCTGCGCTGCTTCTCGGCGTGATGGAGATCAATCCGGCCGCGACGATCACGCCCCGCTTCGTCGAGCTCATCCAACCTGTCCCGCCACCCGGCGCACTGTTCTTCGGCATCTTCCGCCATTGCCTCGGCCTGAGCGAGCTCCTCCTTCGTCTCCTCGGCTGCGGCGGTGAGGCGACGTATCTCCGCCCAGCGCTGCACCGCATCCTGCTCCCCGTCCTCTTCCGGTGCCAGGGCGATTCCCCCTCCAAGATCGGCCCGGTCTCCGTCCGGAGTGAGCAATCGGGGCAGCGGAAGCGCATCGGGTGCGGCGGGCCCGTCGTCATCCCACAGTTTCCGCGCCAATGCCCGCAGGGTGGCCCGATCCTCGACTACCAGAAACTCCTGCAGGAGGTAAGAGGCGGCCGCCTGCACCGCACTGTTCTGCTCGCGACGCTTGAGCAGTTCGTCCAGCCAGCCGAGCACCGATTCACCAAATCCGCGATTGACGCACCAATCCTCCCACCTGCCCCGCTCCCGTCGCCAGCGCACCAGCCACCAGCGCCGGAGGCTTTCGTCAATCACTGACGGGAACAGCACGACATCGGCCCCGCTGCTCTTATTACCCGGATCCTGCAGGTGTGCCTCAAGCCACCGGTCGAGTCCCGCCTCCACCGCGCCCTCCAGGCCTTCCGGAACACGAATCTGGTGAGCCAGTACCCGGTTCGTGCCCTCGCCGCCCGGATCCTCAGCGGCGGCGTTCTGGATCATCTCCCGCAAGGTCTCGGCCCGC
Organism: Clostridia bacterium; assembly: GCA_003554565.1. Lineage (GTDB taxonomy): Bacteria > Bacillota > Sulfobacillia > SLMV01 > SLMV01 > PWGR01. The sequence goes on along the minus strand of PWGR01000148.1, from coordinate 9,842 downwards.
GTCTCCCATCGCACGAGACGATCTCGCAGAATTTCGGCTCTTTCACTGTACCGATTGAGTTCATCCTCGTGGCTGTCTATCTGCGCGCGCACCGACGCCCGCTCACTTTCTATCTCTCGCAGCTCCCTCTCCAGGACCTGCAATTGCGAAGAGTCTTCATCCGACTCGCCATCTTCTGCATCCAGCTCATCCTGTCGTTCCCGCGCCCGGCTGGCCTGGACAAAGGCACGCTGCAGCTGGCGATCGGTAGCCTGCATGTCGCTCTCCAGTGTCCTGCTGCGCACTCGCAGATCGGAGGCTATTTTTTCGGTCCGGCCTAGTATCCCGTCCAGCCTGTCCACCCTGCCGGCCACCGTCTCACGTTCGCGGCGGAGCCCCTCCATTTCTCCCTCGAGACTCTCCAGCTCGGATTCCAGGACCTCGACCGATTTCTCACTCGCACGGCCGGTCTCCATCTCCCTCTGCACTGATTTCACCTCGGCGGCAGCATTTTCGGCCTGCGCCCGGGAATCCTGGAGAGAGCGTCGACGCTCGTTCAGCACCGCCAGCTCGGCCCTGCAGTTATCGCGCTGCCCCCGGAGGTTGCTGAGTCCCCGCTCAAGCAGCTTCCGTCTTGCAGTTATTTCCTCCAGTTCTTTGTCGTGCCCGTCCAGCTTCATTTTGTGTCTCTTTTGCGACTGGCCTGCAGTTTTTATCCTGTTAGCCACCCCCGCACGCCGCTCCTCCAATTTCTGTACTTCAGCGGTGGCCTTCCTCAGCTCGGCCTGCACAAGCCGTACACGAATTGCCTCCTCCCGCTTACCGAGGAGACGGTGCAAACGGGCCCGCTTGGCCTGATCCTTGAGCGGTTCGAGATACTCTTCACGCACCCTTATCACATCATCGAGGCGGCGCAGGTCCTCTCTGGCCTCCGCAAGATTCTTCTGTATGGCCGATACACGAATCCTGTGCCGTTCGACCCCGGCTACCTCTTCCACGTACCCGCGAATCTCATCACCGCGGGCCTCCACGATCCTTTCCACTTCCCCCTGCCCGATTATGGCGTACGAGCTTCTCCCCAACCCGGTATCAAAGAAAAGATCGTGAACATCGCGCAGCCGGCAGCGGCGGCCGTTTATCCGGTAGTCACTCCGTCCAGACCGATCTATCCTCCTGGCAATGGAGATCTCCTCCGAACCGTCGCGGAAATTGGCTATTACTTCCGCCATACCCAAGCGCCTACGGGCCTCACTGCCCGAGAAGATCAGCTCATCCATCCGGTTACAGCGCAGGTGACGGGCACTCTGCTCTCCCAGGACCCACTTAACCGCATCTACCACATTGCTCTTGCCGCTGCCATTCGGACCAACCACCACTGTGATAGTCTGGGGAAATTCCAGGAGTACAGGTTCTGCGAAGGACTTGAATCCGGCAATCTGCAAACTCTCCAGGCGCACCGGGTAACCTCCTCTTAAATGGACGGACGAAGACGGGGAGCGGAATCGGCTCCCGGCCATGCGAAGAGGTCTGCCCACCCCCAGCGAATGGCAATGGGCAGACCCCCCCAACGCTTCCTCATCACGGTCGATTTGGATCTCCTGGTACGGGAAGATCCTGTCTCAGGCTTCATTATCTATCCGAATATCTGTTGCCAACGACGAACTTGATCGCCGTCCTCTCTTCCCCATCGATGTCGATCTCCACAAACGCGGGAACCGCTACCAGGTCTATGCCGTTGGGCGCCACATACCCGCGCGATATGGCAATCGCTTTCACCGCCTGGTTCACGGCCCCGGCCCCTACCGCCTGCAGTTCGACTCCCCCCTCATTGCGGATTACAGCAGATAGCGCTCCGGCTACAGCTTTTGGTCTGGACGAAGATGATACTCTCAGCATTTCCACGGCGTTCATTCCCTCCTCAGTAAGGCGACCACCGGTGTGAGGTAGCACATCGGCTCTCACTTCTGTACATTCGCGGTAAAAGTGGCAGTCCCTTCATCTACGCCGAAGAAAGTTGAGTGCGTTGGCCGCAGCGGCTTCCTCTGCCTCCTGCTTGCTCGTACCCCGCCCGATGGCCAGATCCTCTTCATCTATGCTGACACAGACGGTAAAAGACGGGGCGTGATCTGGTCCTTCTTTACGCAAGATCTCGTATGCGGGAAGGCGGGCACGATTGCGCTGCGTCCATTGAGCCAGCTCAGACTTGGCATCCAGGGAGGGACACTCTTCGCCGGATTCGGGAAGCGGCAGCACCGCGAGCACAAATCGCGCCGCCTCCTCCAACCCCTGACTAAGGTACAGGGCAGCGACAACTGCCTCGAAAGCATCGGCCAGGATGGACGGCTTGCGTGCCCCACCGGCGGCACGCTCCCCCCGACCCAGGTGCAGCATCCGTCCCAGGCCGAGGGTGTCAGCCGTCTCAGCCAGGGTGGACTCACGAACTGCCGCGGCCCGCAGGGATGAAAGATCCCCCTCATCCATGGCGGGACGCAGCAGGAATAGATGTTCACTTACTATCAGATCAACGACCGCATCCCCGAGAAACTCGAGCCGCTCATTTGAGGGACCCTTCGCAGGGAATTCATGAGCATGTGAACTGTGTGTCAGTGCCTCCTGCAGGTATTTTTCGTCTATCGTCATATTTAGCCTCAGCAGGAGATCCGGCAGCTTCATCTAGGCAAATCGCCTCCACAACAGACTGGCATTCTGTCCCCCGAACCCAAAGGAATTGCTCAGTGCAACATCGACGGGGTGTTCACGGGCCCCCTCGGTCACATAGTCCAGATTGCACCCCTCGCCCGGTGAGGTCAGGTTGATGGTCGGCGGTATCACACCGGCGCGGATCGCCTCGATGCATATCACGCTCTCCAGCGCGCCCGCGGCACCCAGCAGGTGCCCGGTCATCGACTTCGTTGCACCGACCGGTACACAGGTGGCATAGTCACCGAACACATCCTCTATCGCCAGCGACTCAGCCACATCACCGGTAGGTGTGCCGGTGCCGTGCGCGTTGATATAATCCACCTGCTCCGGCTCTATGCCGGCGTCGTTGAGCGACAGCTGCATTGAGCGCGCTCCACCCTCGCCGTCGGGAGAAGGCGCGGTGATGTGATGCGCATCACTGGTGGCTCCGTACCCGGCGAGTTCCGCTAGGATCTCCGCCCCCCTGGCCCTGGCATGTTCGAGCCTCTCCAGTACCAGAACGGCCGCGCCCTCACCGAGAACAAAACCATCCCTTTCAGCATCGAACGGGCGGCAGGCGCCTTCCGGGTCATCATTGTTCATGGAAAGGGCCCGCATGGAGGTGAATGCGGCGAGAGAAATTGGAACTATGCCCGACTCGGTTCCACCGGTAATGATGACATCTGCCTCATTGCGACGCAGATAATGCATGGCTTCACCTACAGCGTGCGCGGAAGCAGCACATGCCGTGGTCAACGTCAGATTTGGTCCCCTCGCTTCGAAATTAATGCTGAGATGACCTGCCGGCATATTGGAAATCATCATCGGTATGCAGAAGGGGCTGACGCGCCGCAGGCCTCGATCGAGAAATACCTGCATCTGGTCGTACAGAGACGTGATCCCACCCTGCCCCGTACCTAACACCACCCCTAATCGTTCGGGCGTCAGGTCAGAGATCGGCAGGCCTGCATCGTCAATCGCCTCTGTCGCGGCCGCCATGGCATAGTGGGTACAGGGATCAGTCCGGCGCACCTCCTTGCGGTCGAGGTAGTTGACCGGATCGAAATCCCTGATCTCCGCAGCAATCCGCACCGGATATCCTGACACATCGAACTTGGTAATCTCCCTCACTCCGGAACGGCCCTCCAGCAGGTTTTCCCACAGCTCACCGGGCGTCGAGCCCAGGGGAGAGATCACACCCAGCCCCGTGACGACCACTCGCTCTTTCATGGATTTCAGCTCCCAGTTTCTCAGATGCGCTCCGAGATATAGTCGACTGCATCCCCGACCGTAACGATGTCTTCCACATCTTCGTCGGGAATGGTCAGGTCAAACTCCTCCTCCAGCGACATGATCAGCTCCACCAGGTCCAGCGAATCAGCGCCCAGGTCGGCGGCAAACTCGACCCCGGAAGAGACCTCATCCTCATCAGTTCCCAGCTGATCTGCCAACAGCTCGCTCACCCGGCTAAGAATTTCTTCTTTCGACATGTCAATCAGCACCTCCCATGGTGTTTTCGGTCCTATTAGAGTCCGACACTCATTCCCCCGTCGACGACCAGGACCTCCCCGGTTATGTATGAAGCGGCCCCTGACGCCAGGAAACACACCGCCTCCGCCACATCCTCCGGCTGACCAATGCGGCCCAGGGCGCTGCGATCCACGGCTGCCCCGACGTTTTCCTCCGGCATCTCGCTGGTCATGGCGGTGGCAATCAGGCCGGGGGCTACGGCGTTGACCCGTACCCCGCGGGAACCAACCTCTGCCGCCAGACTGCGCGTCAGCCCGACCACTCCACCCTTTGCGGCGGAGTAGTTGCACTGACCCGCATTGCCTACAAGCCCGACCACGGAGGACATGTTGACGATGGCACCATCTCGAGCGCGCATCATCCCGCGAAGGGCGCGCCGGCACGTCCGCTGGGTACCATCCAGATTGACACTCATGACCTGTGACCAGGCTTCTTCACTCATCCGCATCATGAGTCCATCCCGCGTGACCCCGGCGTTGTTAACCAGGACGCGAACTGCCTCCCACTGCGATTCTATTTCAGAGAAGCACTCATCAACCGACTCCGGCACGGTGACGTCAATCTCCACAGCAAGTGCCTCGCCACCGTCCTCTTCAATGGCCCGGACGACCTCCAGCGCTTGCTCGCGCAGCTCCGGCTCTCCCAGATACCCGGCAGCAACACGGGCTCCCGCCGCACCCAGACGGCGGCAAACGGCCGCTCCTATTCCCCGGGATGCTCCAGTTACCAGGGCCACCTCACCATCGAAGTTCATAAATGATTCGCCACCTTCCCAATATCCTCAGGCTTCTCGCAGCCGAGGCCGACGAGAGTCCTGTCAATACGGCGCAAAAACCCGCGGAGTACGTTGCCCGGGCCGGCCTCTACGAATGTCGATATTGCCTCTTCCTTCATGTATTCAACTGACCGCTGCCACAGTACCGGCGATGCCACCTGCTGGAGGAGCGCCTCCCGAATCTGATCCGGATCCAGCACGGGAGCAGCCTGCACATTGGCCACTACCGGAAACTCCGGCCGGGCTATCTTTATCCCGCGCAATGCCTCGCTCAGTTTTTCGCGCGCCGGTTCCATCAGCGGGGAGTGAAACGGAGCGCTTACAGGCAGCTGCACCGCCCGGCGCGCCCCCCTTTCATCCAGAAGTTCCCTGGCCCGTTCGACCAGGTCGCGATCGCCGGATATTACTACCTGCCCAGGACAGTTGAAATTGGCTCCGCGCACAACCCCCTGTCCAGATTCACGCTCCACTTCCCGGCACACCTGCTGCACCTCATCACCCTCGAGCCCGATTATGGCCGCCATAGCACCCTCCTCAGGAGGTACGGCCTCCTGCATGTACCGACCACGCTTATGTACCAGAACACAGGCATCCTCCAGCGTAAGCGACCGTGCAGCAACGAGCGCCGAATATTCACCCAGGCTGAGTCCCGCGGCTGCGGCCGGTGCGGGAATATTGCGCTTCTTGAGAGTCTCCCACACCGCCACACTCAGGGTCAAGAGCGCCGGCTGAGTGTACTCTGTGAGATTGAGCCGCTCCCGGGGTCCCTGCAAACAAAGTTTGGCCACATCAAAACCGACTGCCTCGGAGGCACGATCGAAAACACTGCGGGCGACCTGAGAGCTGTCCAGAATCTCCTCTCCCATGCCAACGTATTGAGCACCCTGACCGGGAAACAGAAGCGCGTACTTATCGGGCAACGGTAAACACCCCCATAGATCCCCGCCCCAGGTGAGCACCGAGGACGGGTCCAATGATGAACTCCTCTGCTTCGACCGACGACGGCACAACCTCGCGCACCCGATCGGTAAACTGCGGGTCAGGTTCAGGACCCGCAAACATGATCCCGGCAAAGTTGGATCGACTGCTGCCGGCCTCCGAATCGGAGGCAAACTCGGCCAGGCGTTCCGTCGCTTCTTCTGCATCGCGCACCCGCCCCGCGGGCCTGAACTCACCCTCGTTCAGCTCAAAGATATTGGGTCGGAGGGGACGGCGCACCCCCCGCACCAGGCGGTTCCACCAGCCCTCCGGCTCCAACTGGGTCAGCTCACCCAGCGCGGCAGCATAGACGCAGACCCTCAGATCCGACAGCAGCGAGTACAAAAAATCCACAATTTCCTCACCGGTGTGGTCCTCCCCGGCCAGACTGGCCTCCTTCACTGCATGCCCCGCAGGAGGTCCGACCATCTGGGAGTCAATCACCAGCACTGTCGTCTCCGTTATCCGGTCCGCCGCCAGCCGTGCCGACTGCACTGTGGCGCTCAGCTGCTCGGAGGGATGGATGGAAATAATGCAGCTGACCGGAGCATCCCGCACGATGTCACGGTAAACGCGGCAGAAATCCCCCGGGGTGGGTTGAGCTGTCCGCACGGGAAACCGGGGGTCCGCTCCGGGGGCATCTGCCCAAAAAACATCCGGCCCCTGCCCAGTACAGAAGGGTCGCGCCCCCTCATTCGCATAGGTGACCATCGGCACCACATGCACGTCCAGCGCCTCCGCAGTGTCCGGGGAGAGGTCGGCTGAGCTGTCTGTCACGATCGCCACATCTTTCACAGGTGTCTCAGCTCCTCCGTGAGGTGGATTACCGTAGCGGCCCAGCCCAGCCCCGCCCCAAACGTCACGGCCAGAACATTGTCACCGGGACCGACGATCCCGTCTTCCCAGGCCTCGGTCAGGGCGACAGGGACTGTGGCGCCGGAAGTATTCCCGTACCGGTCTATGTTGACATAGACCCGTTCCCTGGGAATTCCCAGCCTCTTGGCTGAAGCGTCGATAATCCGGATATTGGCCTGGTGCGGAATATAGCAATCAATATCATCGAATGTCAGGCCCGCTCGCCGTACCGCCTCCGCCGCAGAGTCCCCCATTGCCTTTACGGCAAACTTGAATACCTCGCGGCCGTTCATCTTGAGGTAGTGCATCCGCTTTTTCACTGTCTCCATCCTGGCCGGGTGCCTGGAGCCGCCGGCGGGCATCTGCAGGTGGTGTGCGCCGCTGCCGTCATTGCCCAGGTAGCTGGCCAGGATCCCGTCATCGCCACCACTGGGACGCAGCACCGCGGCACCGGCGGCATCGCCGAATAACACGCACGTGGCACGATCCTCCCAGTCGGTGATGCGGGAGAGGAGGTCCCCAGCTATTACCAGCACTGTCTCATAGGCACTCGAGCGCACGAACTGCTCGGCGACGGCCAGGGCATATAAGAATCCCGTGCAGCCCACCTGCAAATCGAAGGCAGCGGCCCCCTCAGCACCCAATCGATCCTGCAGGAGGCTGGCCGTGGAGGGAAAAACCATGTCAGGAGTGACTGTTGCAACAATGATCAGCTCCACCGATTCAGCGGGCACGGCAGCCCGCTCCAGGGCCTGCACGGAGGCCTCGTAACATAGATCAGATGTGGCGGTATGTTCATCGGCAATCCGTCGCTCCGAGATACCAGTTCTCGTCTTGATCCATTCATCTGACGTGTCCACCATTGTCTCCAGCTCGCGGTTGGTCAGCACCCTTTCCGGCAGGGCGCGTCCGAGCCCCCAGATGCTCACTCCGCGTTCATCAGTCGTCATCGTCCTCCGTCCTCTCCGCAACTGCATCCCGAATTACTCCCGGCACACTCTCCTGCACCGCGGTGACAGCCCGCTCCAGCGCGCTGACAATCGCCTGCTGGCCCGAGCTACCGTGACACTTGATCACAATAGAGCGTATGCCCAAAAGCACCGCGCCGCCGTGGTTCCGGTAGTCAAAAGCCCGCATCCGACGCCGCATCGTGGGCAGCAGCAGCGCACTGCCCACCCGCGTCGCGACACTTGTCCGCATACCTACCTCCATTAGATCAACGAGAGCTGAGGCAGTTCCCTCGACTGACTTAAGAAACACATTGCCGACGAAGCCATCGGTGACCACAACATCAACCGGGGCACTCAATAACTCGCGAGCCTCGACATTGCCCGCGAAGTCCCAGGAATCCTGACCCCGCCCGGCCTCCTGTAACAGCTCGTACGCCTCTCGTCGGAGAGCATCTCCCTTCTTACTCTCCGCACCTACATTCAGCAGACCACAGGTCGGAAGAGAGCGCCCCATTACCCGCTGGGCGTAGTTAGTGCCCATCTCGGCGTACTGCACAAGATGACGTGCCCGCACATCGACGCTTGCGCCCAGGTCAAGGACCAGGGTTGATTCTCCCTGAGTAGAAGGAATCTCCGACGCGAGCGCCGGGCGCTCCACACCACGAATTCGCCGGCTTATCAGCACCCCTCCCGCAAGAAGGGCTCCGGTGTTGCCCAGGCTGATCATTGCGTCCGCCTCTCCGTCTCGCACCAATTTGAGACACTGGACCATCGAGGCATCCGACTTGGAGCGGATGGCCCGCACCGGCTCTTCTTCCGGCCCTATGAAAGTTGGTGCGTGCAGGGTGCGCAGGCGGTCACCAAACTCATCGTCCGGCAGGTGTTCCGCGAAATAGTCTTTCTGACCAACCAGCACCAGCTGACGCTCCTCACCTTCGCGCAAGAACTCAACGGCGGCCTTGCATACCGCCTCCGGTCCCTGATCTCCTCCCATCGCATCCAGAGCAATCCTCAAGAATCGTCCTCCTCGTCCATCACGAATACCACGAATTTGCCGCGGAACACCTTCTGTCCCGCCGAGGTCGTCTCAACCAGCACCACGTACTTGTCGTCTCCTTTGGTCCGGATCACATCAGCGCGGGCGAGGAGCTCCTCGCCCACCGTCACCGGACGCTTGAATTTAACATTCACCAGTCCCGTCAGGGCAATGTCGGCATCGATGACTGCAAGGGCAAGCGAATCGGCCTGAGCAAATATGAAATGGCTCCGCACGATCCTGGTCTTTTCAAAAACCATATCCTCGTAGGTCTCCAGAAGCGATAGGCCCGACGAGCCCAGCTTTAGGTCCAGCAGTTTACCTACGATCTCCCCGGTGCTCATGGATCGAACCCGGTCGAAGTTCTCCTGTGCCACCTGGCGGGTCCGCATGCGTACATCGGGTATTCCCAGTGCCGTCCTATCGAGGCGTATGGTCTGAATACTAACCCCGAATCTGGCGGCAAGCTCTTCGTCCGTAAGAAAGGGATTGTCCTGCAGGCAGTACTGCAGTCGACTGCGTCGGGTCTCCTTGCTCGATACCGGCATACCATCTCCCCCACGATGGGCACACGACAACCGTGCGCGTATTTGAGACCTGGTATTAGTACTTAGTATTAAGGATCAAGCCGGAAAATGCAAGTCCACCGCCCGTCTGGGACGCACCGCACCACATATCAGTCAGAGGTTTCTGTCCTGGTGTCGTCCACCGAGCATAATCAGCACATACATTGCCGCGGAAACTCCGCCAGCCACCCCGAGAATCTGCAGGTAGCTCATGTCCGTCGCTCCCGCCAGCCGGAAGGCCACAGAAGTAAACAGCGAGCCGATCAGGGCAGCACCCGCGGCGAGCAGGGCAAAGCTGTTCAGAACCGCACCGAGAGGGCGGCGTTCACGCTGAGACACCCCGGAATCCCCGCCATCTGGTTCATCTGTATTCATGTCGTCAAATGGCCGCACGCCAGCATACCTCACAATCCAGGATGCAGCACCTTCTCGTAGGGCTCAAAAAGAGCCTGGTACAGGTCCATTGCATAACGGTCCGTCATGCCAGCCAG
>PWGR01000301.1 GCA_003554565.1 Clostridia bacterium | reverse complement strand
GTATGGGAGCGTGGTTCCGGTCTCACGAGGTCGTGTGGTACCGGGGCATGTGCGTCGGCTGTATGGGCTATCCGGCGCGGGTTATGTGATTCCCCGGTGTGGGTGAAGATGCCCGGCGGCAAGCTGCAGGTGCGCTGGGATGGCGAAGGCGACCTGAGATTGCGGGGGGCGGTTCACGAGTCATTTCGCGGCACGGTAATAGTGCCCCGGCGCGCCAGGCTCTCCAGCGGAGGGGAGTGCGCTGGTGAAAGGTCATCTGCGAAAGAATGAGGGTTGACGTATGACGGTCTTTGCGCTGCGACATGCCAGACGCCTGCAAACGGTTATCGCTACCCTGGTCAGCCACGGTTATGGTCCGCTGTTGGAGCGGCTCCCGCTGCCGTTCCGGCTATCTTTTCGCAAGGCGAAAAAGATGGATGATTCCCGCGCTGACCTGGCGGTCCAGACCCGCCAGGCGCTGGAACAACTCGGCCCGACCTTTGTCAAGATCGGGCAGATTCTCAGCACCAGGGTTGACCTTCTTCCCACGGAGTTCATCACCGAACTGGAGAAGCTGCGGGAACGGGCTGGTTGGGTCGCTTATGAGGAGGTTGCTCAGGTAGTGGAGGAGGAGCTTGGCGCGGCCCCGGAGGAAATATTCGAGGATTTTTCGCGCGAGCCGCTGGCGAGCGGTTCTGTTGCGCAGGTTCACTCTGCCACCTATGGCGGAGACCCGGTTGCGGTCAAGATCCAGCGCCCGCACATTGCCCGGGTGATCCGGCAGGACATAGAAATTGTGGGATTTTTGAGCAGGTTGATCCACGGCCACATTCCCGAATCTCGACCCTATCGCCTTCCCGACCTCGCCCGTAATTTCGGGAGAACGCTGCAGAAGGAGCTGGATTTTTCGCGCGAGGCTGACAGCATACGGCTTTTTGCGCGCGGGTTTGCCGGACAGGACTACGTCTTGATTCCCAGGGTATATTCCGAGGTGTCCACGCGGCGGGTGCTGACCATGTCGAGGATAGAGGGGCGTAGACTGGACGAGCTTGATCATCTGTCCGGCGAAACGCGCAGGAGGCTCGCCAGCCGTGCGCTGGATATGTCCATGCACCAGGTAATGGACATGGGCATCTTTCACGCTGACCCGCACACAGGAAATGTCCTCGTGGTTGACGAAGAATACCTGGCGCTTTTTGATTTCGGCAATATCGGGGTGGTTGACGATGAGAGCAGGGAGGATCTGACCGATCTACTGGCCGGTGTCATAACCCGCGATTACAGCTTTGTGGCAGAGGTTCTTGCTGACATAGGACAGCCAAGGGAGGACCTGGATGTCAGGGAGTTCCGGCGTGACGTTATGGAACTCTTCGAGTATAACTACGACAAGGAGCTTGACCAGCTCAGCCTCGGGCATCTGCTGCTGCAGACAATGGCGGTTCTGCGACGGCATGGCATCGGGATGCCTTCGGGATATATGGCCCTGCTGCGGGCGGTTGCGGTGGCCGAGTCGTCGGCACGAAAGATATATCCCGAGATGCAGCTGCTCGCGGAGATTCGTCCCAGGATACAATCCGTGATGGGGCGACGCAGGCGGGCGGATTTCGATCAATTCTGGATTACCGGGGTGCGCCGGTGGAATCGCAGGCTTGGGCACTGGGGGCAGAAGATTGCTTCGCTGGTCGACCGGGCCGAGGGTGGAGATCTGTCCATGCGTTTCCGACACGTCGGGCTGAGCTCCTTTCTCGCCGGCCTGGACAGGATTGCCCAGAAGATCATCATAGGTCTGCTGATTGCGGCCCTGATCATAGGTGGGTCCCTGATTATCCAGATCGATCGTGCACCCTATCTGTTCGGGTACCCGGCTCTCGGGGCCATCACCTTCCTGGTTGCCGGCGTCTTGGGGATGGTACTGCTGATTGGTTGGAGGCGATAGATGTGTCCCTCATGAGCATGACTGGCTTTGGCCGGGCCGAGGAGTCAGAGGGTGCTTACACGGCCGCAGCCGAGGTCAAGACATTGAATCACCGCTTTCTCGATGTATCGGTCCACCTTTCTTCTGCAATTCCCACCGAGTGGGAGGTACTCGGCCGCCGCCTGGTGGAGCGGGCATTTCGCCGGGGCAGGGTGGAAGTGTTCCTGACCCTGGAGACGCACCCGGAGGTAGCGCAGGGTCTTTCCGTTGACAGGTCGCTGGCGCGCGAATATTATGAGTATTTGAAAGAGCTGTCGGAAATTCACAATCTTGCCTTCGATCTCACAGCAAGTCAGATGGCTCGGCTTCCCGGGGTCGTGCACCTGCAGGAGGTATTTCCCGAACCACACGAGATCGAATCTCTATTGAGATCCTGTCTGTCCGCCGCCCTGGAGGAGGCGGAACACATGAGACGGGAGGAGGGTAACACCCTGCAGGAGCGGCTGCGTTCACTGCTTGAAGAGTTTTCGCGAGCGGTTGAACAGGTGCGAGAGTCCGCACCCGAGGTCGAGAGACGCCGGTGCGAGGCGGTAATTCAGCGGGTTCGGCAGCTATTGGCGGAGGAGCTGCGTTCGGTTGAGGATCTGGACATTCGCAGCGAGGTCGCCCTTGCCGTGCAGCGTACCAGTGTTGTGGAGGAAATTGGCAGGCTGGAAAGCCATATCGAACAGTTTGCCTCCGAGCTGTCGGGGGAGAAAGGATCCGGGAGGAAACTGGAGTTTCTGGCGGGAGAGATGCTGAGGGAGACCAACACGGTGGCTGCCAAGGTCGCCGATTCGGACCTGTCAGCCGTGGCCCTACGCATGAAGACCGCCCTGGAGGACATCAGGGAGCAGGTGCGCAATATTGAGTGACAGCAGGTGGACAAATGTCGAAGTGGATGGAGGGATACAGTGAAATCAATTACACTGGTGAACATAGGATTCGGCAACATGGTCTCGGCCAACCGTGTGATCGCGATCGTCAGTCCCGAATCTGCGCCGATAAAGCGAACTATTTCTGAGGCGCGGGACGATGGACTCTTGATAGACGCCACATACGGCCGACGGACGCGAGCAGTAGTGATTACGGACAGTGGGCACGTGATTCTCTCTGCGGTCCAACCCGAGACGGTTGCAGGTAGACTGAGGGGGCAGCAGGTAGGTTCTGACGTTGGAGATGAAAGAGATAGCTGATGAGGTGATATTGGAATATGGCAGAAAGAGAATTCTTTTACGAAGGGCTGCTTAGAAGTGGCAACAAGTACGCGTTGACGCTGGCCGTGGCCCGCCGTGCGCGGCAGCTGCACGAGGGTGCCACCCCTCTGGTGGATACTGATGAAAAAAAACCGGTTGTGATTGCCCTTGAGGAATTCAGTGCCGGCATATTGGCACCGAATACGGGTGAGCAACCGGAACGCGAGGAAGAGGAAGCCTCGGAAGAGTAGCCTGTAATCCATTCGAAGGAGACAATACCGTGCAGAGCCCAGAAGACCTGCAGGACAAGACTGTGTTGTTCGGGGTGACAGGAGGAATTGCCGCGTACAAGGCGGTAGAGGTCGTCAGTGCGTTGCGCAGGCGCGGTGCGGAGGTTATGGTCGTCATGACGGATGCCGCTTCGGAGCTGGTTTCGCCCCTGACCTTTCAGACTATCTCCGCCAATCCCGTCTATACCGACATGTTTGCAGAACCCAAGCAGTGGAACGTCGAACACATCGAACTTGCGCAGCGCGCCGACCTTTTTGCGGTGGTCCCGGCCACAGCCAACATCATTGCCAAGATCGCCTGCGGGATTGCAGACGATTTTCTGAGCACGACATGGCTGGCATTTACCGGACCCAGGATCATTGCCCCGGCCATGAACGCCAATATGTGGGACAATCCGGTGACACAGAGGAACCTGCGCTGTCTGACCGGGCTGGGATGCGAGGTAATTGAACCAGACAGAGGACGCCTGGCGTCGGGAGCCGAGGGCCGGGGTCGTCTGCCGGAGCCCGGCGTTATCACAGAGGAGATTTCCTCCGCCCTGCACGGCGATTGCTCACTTTCAGGGTACAGAATCCTGGTAACTGCCGGGCCGACCCGGGAATATTTCGACCCTGTGCGCTACCTGTCAAACCCCTCATCGGGCAAGATGGGCTATGCACTTGCCAGGGCAGCGCGCGAACGGGGCGCTGGTGTGCATCTTGTGAGCGGGCCCACCGACCTCAGTGCTCCGCGCGGTGTGCAGCTGCACCGGGTCACTTCTGCCGAGGAGATGCTGGAGCGGTGCAGGCGCCTTTGGCCGCAAACCGACGCTCTATTTATGTGTGCGGCGGTATGCGACTACCGCCCAGCCCGGCACTCGGAACAGAAGATCAAAAAGGATGAGGGCCAACTGGGTGAGATGGTCCGCACGCCCGACATCGTCACTACCCTGAGTGAAGAATCAGGAAAGCGATTTATCCTCGGGTTTGCGGCCGAAACTGATGAGGTGGCCGGCACCGAGCGCGCTGTGGACAAAATGCGACGCAAAGGGATGGACATGATTGCCCTGAATCCAGTGGGTGAAGCTCGTGGGTTCGGCATGGATGCCAACCGTGTGGTGCTGATCGATGATGAGGGGAGCGAGTCACTCCCGGAGATGCACAAGCTGCCCCTGGCCCGAGGAATTGTAGACAGGGTGGTGCGGGTGCTCAGTGTCTGAAATTATTGAGGAGAGCTCACGGCGCACGTATGTTAGGGTGCTCGTTGATGCACCTGTGCGCGGATCTGGGCAGCAATCCCGTCTTTTTGACTATAAGCTGCCCCGTGATCTGGCTGGCAATGTACGGGTGGGACACATCGTCCGGGTTCCTTTTGGGCACCGTGTGCTCACAGGATGCGTTGTGCAGCTGCTCACAGAGCCCGGCGTTTCGGAGACGCGCAGCATCAGAGGGCTGGTGATGGACGAGCCTCACCTTACCGGAGATGATGTAAAACTGGCCTTCTGGCTTTCACAGCAGTATCTTTGTCATCCGGCCGTGGCCCTGCGGGCGATGCTGCCGCCGGACTTTGCGCGGGGAAGGAACAGCAGTACCATCCGGAAACGGCTGCTGGTGGCCACGGTGAACTCACCCGACGATATTCCTGACGGTGTGAGTCTCTCCGATAAGCAGCGGCAGGTGCTGCTGGCGGCCCAGCGCCTGGGAGCCCCAGTAACCAGAAAGGAGCTTTCCCGTCGGGCTGACGTCAGTGGATCGGTGGTGGATGCGCTGATACGAAAGGACATCCTGCGGTGGCGTGAGGTGAGGTGGGAGCAACGCCCTTACGATGGTGAGTACCATCACGCACTGCCGGACCATCTGACTGATGACCAGGAGCGGGTGATGCAGGAGCTGGAGCCGGCAGTTTCTGCCGGTGAGCCTGGCGAGTTTCTCCTGCACGGTGTCACGGGAAGCGGCAAGACGGAGATATACCTCCGCGTTATTTCAGTTGCCCTACAGCAGGACCGCGACGCGATTCTGATGGTGCCTGAGATTTCCCTCACCCCACAGATGGTGGCTCGCGTGAAGGGACGTTTCGGCGATCGAGTGGCGGTGATGCACAGTGAGCTCACCCCCAAGGAGCGGGCAACGGAATGGTACCGGCTGCACCGGGGTGAGGCGGACGTGGCCCTCGGACCGCGATCGGCAGTTTTTGCTCCCTGCCGGGATCTCGGCGTGATAGTGCTGGATGAGGAGCACGACTCGGCATATAAGCAGGAGAGTGCTCCGCGCTACCATGCAAGGCGTGTTGCTCGCCGGCGTGCCGAACGCGCGGGGTGCCCCCTGCTGCTCGGTTCGGCCACCCCCTGTCTTGAAAGCTATCACCGGGCACGGTCCGGTCAGGCGACCCGACTTTCCCTGCCGCGGCGGGTGGACGAGCGTCCCATGCCCGAGGTCACAGTTGTGGACATAAGGGAGGAGTGGGCCGCCGGCAACCGCAGCCTGTTCAGCCGGCACCTGCACCGCTGCATTGTTGATCGCTTGGAGCGCAGCGAGCAATCAGTGTTGTTTCTCAACCGCAGGGGATACTCTTCATTTCTGCTGTGCACCGAATGTGGCGAGGCAATTCAATGCGCCCACTGTAACGTGACCATGACTTATCACCGCAAAGAACAGCGACTCCGCTGTCATTATTGCGATCGCAGGATGCCGGTTCCATCGCAGTGTCCATTCTGCGGCGGACACCGGCTGGCTCGCCGCGGGGCCGGCACGCAGAAAGTAGAGGCCGCTGTCCGAGCTGCATTCCCCGGCGCGGTGGTGGCTCGATTGGACACTGACTCTGCCAGGATCAAGGGCACGCGGGGGAGGGTCTATCAGCAATTTGCATCCGGTGATGTGGATATTCTGGTCGGGACTCAGATGGTCGCCAAAGGCTGGGATGTTCCGGGTGTGACACTGGTAGGGGTAATTGACGCGGATACAGCTCTCAATTTCCCCGATTTTCGCAGCGCCGAGCGTACGTTTCAGCTTCTGCTGCAGGTTGCCGGCCGGGCCGGCCGCGGCGAGCGCAGCGGCGAGGTGATCATTCAGACCATGGCGCCCGCGCACCCGGCTGTTGTGCACGCGGCCTCCGGCGACCTTGACAGGTTCTACCGGTGTGAATTAGACGAGCGCCGACAGGTGAGATATCCTCCTTACGGGGGGCTGGTGCGCCTGCTCCTGCGGGGTCGACCGGAAGCGCGGGTGCAGTTCTGGGCGCAGGACTTGGCTCGACAGATCCAGAAGGCCCTTGACACGGGGGTCGAGATCATCGGACCGGCCCCAGCTCCGATTGATCGCATCAAAGACAGCTATCGGTGGCATTTGCTGTTGAAGATGGATCCTTCGACGGCGTCTCTTGCAGGGTTAGAGGAAGTGTTGCAGAATATGCGTGTGGGATCACAAGACCCGCGCATCACTGTGGATGTGGACCCTATGCAGATGCTCTGAATTTCCTTCACGCATCCAGATGCAACGCCAGTGGTGAGGATGATTTACAATGGAAGTTACCGGTGTTATCTCGCCTCCCGAAGAACGGATGGATCTGATCACCATCGGTGATTCGCAGCTGGAGAGAGAGTGCGAACCGGTTCACAAATTCGATCGCCGTTTGTGGAATCTTTTGGACCGTATGACTAAGACCATGTACCACAACCGGGGAGCTGGCCTGGCTGCAGTGCAGGTGGGCGTCCCCGAACAGGTCATCGTCGCCGATTACGGTGAGGGGCCCGTCGAGCTCATCAACCCCGAGATTCTGAGGGAGAAAGGAGAAGAGACGGCATTTGAGGGCTGTCTGAGTGTTCCCGGTTATCTCGGAGAAGTCACCCGGCCCACAGAACTCCGCCTTCGCGCCGCGGATCGGGATGGGGAGACGTTTTGGCTTGATCTTCACGGCTGGCCGGCCCGGGTGCTGCGGCACGAGATTGATCACCTGAGGGGCACTCTCTTTGTCGACCGGAGCGACCGGGTTATCCGCCTTGCACCGGAGGCCCAGCTGCGGGTGGTATTCATGGGCAGTCCGGAGTTCAGCACATACACTCTCCGGGCCCTGCTCGACAACAACTGCACCGTGGTCGGTGTGGTCACCGCACCAGATCGCCCGCGCGGGCGGGGGCAGAAGCTTCAGCCCACGCCTGTGAAGCGGCTGACCCAGTGCGCTCGCATCCCGGTACTGCAGCCAGGAAAAAGCGATGATCACGAGCTGGCGCGTCAACTGCGATGGCTCGAACCAGATGTCATCATCACCTGCGCCTATGGCCGGCTTCTGAAGCCGGAGATCCTGGAGATTCCCCGGCAAGGGTGTATAAATGCCCATCCATCCCTTCTACCTCTGTACCGCGGAGCGGCTCCCATTGAGCGACAGTTGCTCGCTGGAGAGAAAGAGACCGGGGTTACGGTATTTTACATCCAGCCGGAAATGGATGCGGGACCCATCCTCGCACAGCGCGCAACCCCCATCTCCGGGCAGGAAGACGCTGGAGCCTTGCATGATAGACTGGCGGTTTTGAGTGGGAGGCTGGTTCTCGAGTCTCTGGAAAAAATTGCCCGGGACGAAGCGCGACCGCGCGAACAGGATTCGTCGAGGGCCACATTTGCACCGAAGATAAGGCGAGAAGAACTGCAGATAGACTGGACGGAACCTGCCGGGTCTATTGTCAACCGGATCCGCGCATTTTCCCCCCGTCCGGGAGCCTGGACCATGCACAGGGACTACAAGCTCAAGGTGCTCCGGGCTGAGGCCTCGGCTGAGACTGACGGATCAGCACAGCCGGGTGAGGTCCTGGACGTGGGGCGTGAGTTCATCCGCGTGGCCTGTAGTTCCGGCAGCTGCCTGCTGAGGGCCGTGCAGCCTGCCGGGAGCCGTCCCATGGATATCGATGACTTCATCAATGGGCACGAAATTGCCCAAGGAGATATGCTGGGCGAAGGCGGGGCGTCAGCTGATGAATAGCGAGATGCGCACAAGCCAGGGATCGATTGTCCTCACCCGGCGGAGAAAGCGGCTGTTCGTGGTCACCGCCGCAGCGGCGGCCGTCCTGGTAGTTCTGGTCGGTCTGGCGGCGGTATACCTGCTCGTGCGGCACACCGAGGCGGTCAAGAACTGGCTGGTGCTGCTGTTGGAGATCGGTATGGCCGCGTTCGTGATGGGGATCGGCCTGTCCCTGGCGGCTGTAGTCTGGTTTGTTGTGACAGACAGACGCATTGCCCCGTTGACGCGGCGTTTCGTGCAATCTGTCCTTCTGGTGGTGCTGCCCCTGGCGACGGTTGCCGGTCGGATGCTAGGTCGCTCTCGCGATGAGGTGCAGGGATCCTTTATCGCCGTAAACAATGCGGTGGCCGAGCGAACCGGGCCGAAACTGCAGCGCGCAGACGTACTGGTACTGCTGCCGCGCTGTCTTCAGTGGGCGGACTGCGTGCACAAGGTCACGCAGGATGTTGGGCAGTGCCGGCGATGCGGGGAATGTGCAATGGCCAGTATTTTGGAAGTCACCGAGTCGCTGGATGTATCTGTCCGGGTTTCTACCGGGGGAACTCAGGCACGGCGCTTTGTGAAACAGATTCGCCCCCGGGCCATAGTTGCGGTCGCCTGTGAGAGGGAGCTGGCAGAAGGCATTCGCGATGTTGCGAAGATTCCGGTAATTGGAGTCGTAAATGAGCGACCCGAGGGACCATGCTATAATACGGATGTGAATGTGGCATCGCTCAAAATTGCCCTGCAGAGAGTTCTGGACCATGAGGAGGGTTTGGACCATGTTCTGGTTTGATCCGCTCTATTTGATTCTGATCATGCCAGTACTTATTCTGGCGTCAGTTGCACAGTCCAGAGTGCGCGGTGCTTTCGAACATTACTCTCAGGTGAAGGCATCAGCGCACAAGACCGGGGCAGAGGTGGCCAGGGAGCTGCTGCACGATGCAGGCATTTATGACGTGCAGATTGAGCAGATTGACCGCGGTGAGCTGGGGGATCACTATGATCCCCGGTCACGTACAGTTCGTCTGTCGCCCAATGTTTTCCGGGGCAGGTCACTGGCTGCCTTCGGTATTGCCGCACACGAGGCCGGCCATGCCATCCAGCATCATACCGGGTACGTGTGGTTGGGTATGCGTAATGCGATCATTCCGGTTACCCAGTTTGGTTCATCAATGGCATTTCCTCTGTTCTTTATAGGGCTGCTGATAGCCGGAACTGCAGGCGAGCTGTTGATGACGCTCGGGATAGTTTTTTTTGGCGCAGCGCTGGTGTTTCAGCTCATCACGCTGCCGGTGGAGTACAATGCCTCGGCCCGTGCCATGTATGCACTGGAGGCCGGCGGGTACGTGCGGGGCGAGCAGCGGCGGGGTGTTCGCGCCGTACTCAACGCGGCGGCACTGACCTACCTTGCCGCGGCGCTGATGGCGTTGATGCAGTTTGTTTATCTCTTGCTGCTCCGGGGGCGTAGACGCTGATGGGTTTTTTCGCGCTCATCGCAATGTGGTTTGCGCTTCCTTTGCTGTTCATCTTCCTATTTATCCTGCCGGTGAAATTGATGATCAGGAGTCTGATTGACATTGTGTACATTCCACGTCAGATTGTCGGAATAGCTGCAAATGCGCGTCTCCGGCGCAACCACGCACTGGAACATGCGACCATTAACGTCCTGCAACAGAGATATGGGGTGCGGCGGTTGGCCGGCCTGGCCAGCGAAGATGGGTTTTTGATCCGGGGTTGGAGTGATGACCGCGCTCTGAGCAGGGCGGCTGGTGAGGCCCTGCTCCGACTGCAGAGGGGTGAGCACGATCTGGCCGTGCACCGTCACTGCGGCACTTCCCAGGCCGTCGGCAATTTTCTCTTCGCCGTGCTGTATCTTACGGTGCTTTTGGCCGGCGGCCGGCTTCAGCTGGGTGCGGTGATGCTGGGCGGGGCGGCGCTGCTTCTCATTTCTCCTTATCTCGGCATGTGGATCCAGCGGGCCTTTACCACGAGCATCGATGTTTCTGATGTGATGATTATCGGTACGTCCCCAGTATTCGGCAGGAAAGGACCGGCCTTCCCCTTCAGTTTACTGCTCGGTAGGGTTCCGGAGGGCTACTATGTTCACACAGGCAGCGGAGCAGCGCTGCACGGGAGTTGGATCGAGAGGTGAAGACCGCAGCATGAGCGAAGTGCAAACCCCGAGAGAGGTGACCCTGCAGATACTGAACCGGGTGGAGGAAGGGGCCTGGGCTTCTGAGGTACTGCACGGGATCTTGCGGCGCAAGAAATTTGACGCGCGTGATGCCAGATTCATAACCGAACTGGCCTACGGCACTCTCCGGCGCCGTCTTGAACTGGATCACGTACTCGCGCAGTTCATCCGGTATAAAGTGCACGATCTGGATAGGCCGGTGCGCAATATCTTGCGTATGGGCTTGTACCAGCTGCGCTACATGCGCGTTCCGGCTTACGCGGCGTGCGACCGTGCCGTGGAGTTGGCGCGACGGGCGGGTTGCAGACGCGCCTCCGGGCTGGTGAACGGGGTGTTGAGAAATGCGGCGCGTGCGG
>PWGR01000104.1 GCA_003554565.1 Clostridia bacterium | reverse complement strand
GGGACTTTCACCCCTCAGCATTCGCCCATGCCGGGCACACGACACCAGCGGGGACGATGGTCTCGTCCCCGCCGCAGAAGCATTCCTTTGTGACATTTGCGTTCGTCAATCACCCGCCTGGCGGTTCAACCTTTCCCAGGTGCGATCTGTCACATCCTGCAGGTCGTCTATTATCCCCTTGTTTTCATCACGGAACAGATGACGGAAGCGACCCTGTCGCTCCAACCATTCGCTGACGGGGCGCTTATCTCTGGGTTGGTAGTTGACTGTGTATTCACCGTCTTCGACCTCGAACAACGGCCAGTAACAGGTATCAACTGCCAGGCGGCAGATATCGATGGTGTCCTCAGGAGGAACCCTCCATCCACGCGGGCACGGAGCCAGTACATTCAGAAAGGCCGGGCCGTCAACGGCCAGGGCCTTTCGCGTCTTCGTGACCAGGTCACGCCAGTGTGCAGGCGTTGTCTGGGCCACGTACGGGATGTTATGGGCCGCCATGATCGCGGTGAGATCCTTTCTGTGCTCCGGCTTGCCGGGAATCTTGCGTCCGGCCGGGCTGGTGGAGGTATCGGCACCTTTTGGGGTAGCACTCGAACGCTGAATTCCGGTATTCATGTACGCTCCATTGTCATAGCAGACATAAACCATGTCGTGGCCACGCTCCATAGCTCCAGAGAGCGACTGAAGACCTATGTCGTACGTACCTCCGTCACCCCCGAACGCCATGAATTTGATATCCTTGTCAATCCTCCCCTGAGCCTTCAGGGAGCGATACGCTGCTTCGGCGCCACTGATGGTGGCCGCCGAGTTCTCAAATGCACTGTGAATCAACGGATTGGCCCAGGCCGTGTACGGAAATATTGTCGTGGCAACTTCGAGACACCCAGTCGCGACTGAAGCGACTATTGGAGTTTCCGCAGCAGCCATCATCTGTCGCACCACTATGGGCGCACCGCATCCAGCACACAAGCGGTGACCGCCCGTGAGACTCACTTCTTGCTTGGAAAGCTCTCGCAAATTCACCGCCATGCCTTTTTCACACCTTCCTTACTCGCGGACGCCCAGGTAGCTGATGGACCGGGATCGCTGGCCCGTACGGGCGACTTCCAGAGTTTCCTCAAACACTCTTCTGATCTGGCTGGGGCGGATGTCCCGTCCCCCGAGTCCGTATATATAGTTGCTGACAGGCGGACGCTCGTCTACATCGTAAAGGGCGTGGCGGACGGCATGATATACCGGTCCCCCGGCAGACGAGAAGGTATCGGATCGGTCCATGATCGCTACAGCCGATCGTGACAATAGAGATTCAACCAGCTTATCTGCCGGCAGCGGTCGGAAAACCCTGATCTTTACGAGTCCCACCTTGTGCCCGTCGGCGCGCATGGCATCGACGACATCTTTTGCCGTACCTGCGGTGCTGCCCAGAACCACGACCACCACATCGGCATCTTCCGTTCGGTACTCCTCAAAGAAGTCATAGCTGCGACCGGAAACATCGGCAAACTCTCGAGCAACTTCAGGAATGACCCGGTGCGCATTCTTCATACCTTCAACCTGCTGCCTCTTGTGTTCGAAGTACCAGTTTTGTAAGTCCAGTGGTCCAAAAGTCGCCGGATTATCAACATCCAGCAGCGAGTGTTCCTGACCGCCACCCTCACCGATGAACGCCTGCACATCCTCGTCAGGGAGAACATACAGGTTATCCATGGCGTGGCTGATAATGAATCCGTCCTGGCAGACCATAACCGGCAGGCGGACATCGGGATGTTCACCAATCCGAACCGCCTGGATTATGTTGTCGTAAGCTTCCTGGGCATTTTCAGAATACAGCTGGATCCAGCCCGAGTCCCTGGCGCCCATACTGTCGGAATGGTCACAATGAATGTTAATCGGACCGCTGAGTGCGCGGTTAACCACTGGCATGACGATCGGCATCCGATAGGAAGCCGCTATATACAGCATTTCCCACATGAGGGCCAGTCCGTTGGCCGAGGTTGCAGTCATCGAGCGTGCCCCAGATGCCGCCGAGGCGATCACCGCACTCATAGCGCTGTGCTCACTCTCAACTCGCACAAACTCGGTGTGAACATCTCCATCCGCAACGAAGTTGGAGAACATCTGCACAATCTCTGTCTGTGGGGTGATCGGATAAGCTGCGACGACGTCGGGGTTAATCTGCCGCATCGCCGTGGCTGCGGCCTCGTTACCAGTGAGGGCCACACGCTCAGATTGCGTGGCTGTACTCATCGAGTTCAACTCCTCCCTGAATCTATCTAATTTACTCTTCGGCCTTCTCGGGCTCCATCTCCATGGCACCATCGCGCGGGCATTCCGCCGAACATATCCCGCAGCCCTTGCAGTGGTAGTAATTTATTCCCGTCACTTCGCCGTCTTCGTTAACCTCAACAGCGGAGTCGGGGCAGTATACCCAGCACAATCTGCACTGGATGCACACTTCCGGGTCGTAAACAGGGCGCATGCTTCGCCAGTCACCCGTCTCGTACTCCGCGGCGTTACCTCCCCACGGCAGAACACCACCTATCGGCACTTCTCTCCAGGTAGCATCCGGCTCTGGTGTCCGACCACTGCGGCCATATTCCTTGTTGTCCGGGCTCACTCGCTCCGCACCTCCTCGTACGCACGCTCGATGGCCTGTATATTCCCCTCAACAATTTCGGGGCGACTACCAAATTTCTTCTCCAATTCCTGCTTCATAATAGAAAGGAAAGATTCGTAATCCAGAATATCGGTTGCGCGAACCACAGCTCCGAGCATCGGCGTATTGGGGATCGGCCTTCCTATAGTGTCCATGGCAATTGAATTTGCATCCACGGTAAAGACCTGCCGGCCTTCCAGGCTCAGCTCCTCACGCATCTCGTGCGGCTCTTTGTCTGTGTTGACAATGATGGCACCATCATCAGGAAGACCGTCTGTGATGTCAACTGAATGAACCAGGCTGGCGTCAAGCACAACGACCACATCGGGTTCCTCGACCGCAGAGCGAATTCTTATGACCCGAGAAGAAATGCGGTTGAAGGAGGCGACCGGGGCACCCATGCGCTCGGGACCGTACTCCGGAAAAGCCTGTATGTACTGCCCCGCAGCTGAAGCTGCCTCGGCCAGCAAGTTGGCCGCTGTCTTGGCCCCCTGGCCTCCGCGACCATGCCACCTGACCTCGAGTATGTCCTCCATCAGATTAATCCTCCTCACTCTGATCTATGTATCGACCGGACGGGAATCTCGCGGACTCCCTTGTAGATGCCCTTTAAAATTCTTACGTACGAATCCCGGCATCTGTCGCAACCGAGCGGCGAGGATCGTATCCTGCGCGCCACCCCGGGCAGCACGGAGTCGGCTGCCGCACGTGACAGAGCCGCAAAATGACAATATGTTCTTTCTGCCAAAGTCAAATGTAGTCTAACACGGTCCCCAGGAAGCGTCAAGAAAATGCCCTGTGTGACCAATGAGGGCGACTATGAGGGAAGCACGGGAATGAAAGTGTATTTTTCTTCATTCGGGCCCGTTTTCTGCATATCATCTCGGGGATGTGAATCAATTCCCTGTTTATTCGATCCTTAAGAGATGAGTATGGATAGTTGGAGACTCAACAGAGGGAACCGCTCCCCTGGGGGATATCCTCAACACCAATTCCATAAGCAGGATGATTGCCTGCCGGCAATAGGTCCCGAACCCGACTGGTGACACCCGCTGGAGGGTACCATACCGTGTGCGCAGCTTATCAATCTGAGCCGGACGCAGTTGCTACATACGGGTTGCAGAAGGTCCTGATCAGGAGGCCAGATACGAGATTATGATGAGGAATATCACACCGGGTATCCCCAGGAAACCGGCGATAACTGCAGTGAGGGGATTTATGGCCACGCGGAGACCCAGAGGAGTAGCAGCGAAGTTTAGCAACCACAGGATCACTCCCCCTATCACACCATTGTACATTACCAGAAAGAGCCAGCGCGCGGGCAGGTACAGGATGCGCACCAGCACATAAAGAAGCAGTAATCCGAAAAAAAATGATAGGGCCAGCGTGTAATCCAATTCATCCACCTCGGTAAATCCTATGCGGTGGCCGGTCGTTCATGCGTGAACCAGGAAGGGGCTATCCAGGGGAACAACATATCTAAAAGGGGCGGGTAGAAAATGAAAGGCGGCCGTTTACCACTAATGGCTCTAGCCGCCCTCAGCGCTCTGGTGTTTCACCTGACTCAATATATAATTGTACTTCTTCTCCGCAGCGGCCAACAGGTGAACGGCGTGGTCAACCAGATCGGGCTCGGAAACGTTTTCGAAGTAGGATCTGGCCTTCTCCCACTCAAGCCGGGCCTCCTCCACCGCACGACACCATTCATGCTTAACATCCGACAGATTTCGCTCCGCCGGCGGGTTCAGGCGGTCGGCAAAACTCTCCAACGCGCCGCGCGCCCGTCCACTTACGTTCTCCTCATATTTCCTAGTGGGCTTCACGCTCTCGCTCCCCCTCATGCTGGATGACCTCTCACCACAACTGTATGCACGTGAGAGGGAAAGCGTAACCTCATGCAGGTATTGTTTCCCGCTTCCGGACAAATTTATGTGCAGTGTGAAGGATAAGCCTGCGCTGGTATGGAGGAAAGCAGGTGCAGACATGACGAAATTATGATATCACTGCCAAGCAGAGTCTGAGACACGCAGGCGGCAGTGGCCCGTTACAGATTCGTCTGCTTTATTACGGCCTGTTCACAGGCAGAAAGAATAAGACTAGATGGATGCAACCAGCTCAGCCAGAATCCACTGAATACCTGCCCCGCAGGGCCCGGCTCAAGGTAGCCTCATCAGCGTAGTCAAGATCGCCGCCCTCCGGGAGGCCCCGTGCAATTCTGGTAACCTTTACACCAAGCGGGCGGAGCAGTCTCGCCAAATACATGGCCGTGGCCTCCCCCTCGACCGTGGGATCAGTGGCAAGAATAACTTCCTGCACCTCGTCCTCGCGCAGACGGTCCAGGAGATTCTTCACCCGTAGTTCGTCCGGCCCCACCCCATCCATGGGAGAAATCAACCCGTGCAGCACATGGTACAGACCATCATAGTCCCGGGTCCGCTCCATCGCCACCACGTCGGACGGGTCTTCAACTACACACACAAGATCTTCCCTGCGGCTCCCGTCACCGCAAATCTCGCACGGGTCCGAGTCAGTGAGATTGCTGCAGATCGAACAGTGCTGCACGGTGGTCTTGGCATCCATTAACGCTTCCGCCAGGGAGCGAACATCCTCTTCTGCTCCCTTTACCAGGTGCAGAGCCAGCCTCTGGGCACTCTTCGGGCCTATCCCTGGCAGTTTGGAAAGCTCTTCGATCAACCGTGCCATTGACGGAGCGAAAAATGCCGGCAATCGTCGTCTCCTCTCAGCTGGTAAATCCGGGGATGTTGGGCAGATTGAGTCCCCCGGTCACCTGTTCCATCTCACTTTTGACCATATCACGTGCAGATCGAAGACCCTCGTTGACAGCAGCAATCACCAGATCTGAAAGCATCTCTACATCATCAGGGTCCACCGCATCTGGATCTATCTCAATGTCGACAACTTCCATGGCACCATTACATACGACCCGAACCACTCCACCACCGGCCTGTGCCTCCACAGTCTTCTTCTCTACCTCCGCCTGCACATCTTCCAGATCCTGCTGCATCTTCTGGATCTGCTGCATCATCTTGCCCATGTCGCCCATGCTACCAAAGCTCATCAGAATCTCTCCCCTCAGACATGTCCCGGCCCTCAGCAATTTCGTCAACGCCCGGGACGTCCATCTCGCTGAGTTTGCCCACGATTTTTCCAGAAAACATGCTCACTACTTCGTCCACAGAGTCATCGCCGTCATTTTCGGAAGATGTGCCCGCATCCTCCACGCCGGCCGACTCCCCGTCAGTGCATTCGCCACCGCGGCTCCGCACCGCCTGGTGTGCGGCACCGGAGCTCTCGCGCCCATCATCGGGATCATCCCTGTGATCACCGGACGGAGCTGTATCACGTGCTGAGTTTATACTATTATGGTCACCCTCGGCTGGTTCATCCGCCTGAGGCTCATCATTTCCAGTGTCACCCGGAGAAAAGTCTGCCTCCATTTTGCAGCGCAATGCAAGATCCCTGCCGGTAACTCTCTTCAGAACCTCCTGAATGAGCTGCCGTCCCTCCTTCTCCGTCCGGTCTCGGTGAAACTTATATTCGTCACCGAATACCAGCACAAATGCGCCGTCCGTAATTCCTCCCGGGCGGGCCGGCTGCAGAAGAGCATGGGTCGGCAAGCTGGCCTCCCTGACCTGCTCCTTAACTCTCTCCCAAATGGCCCGGATATCACTGACCGGGTCAGACTCTCCGGTAGTATCAAAATCAACGGAACCCGCCGGCCGCTCTACCTGTTCCGGCGAATCCGATTTGGATTCACCCCTGACAGTTGACTGCTCCGCAGAGGTGACAGGATCCTGGAGGCGACGGCCAAATTCTCCTGCGAGTCGGATGCTCGTCATCTCCAGCAAAAATCGCGGCTGGGCAGAATAGCGCGTACGGTCCTCAGCTGAGGCCAGCTGGTCAACCAGATTCAGAAGCTGTGAAAGTTCATACTGATCGGCCACTTCGCACATAGCAGTAAGATCTTCATCCGGCATTACGGGGCGTCGCGCTCCGTCACTTGCACGAAAGAGAAGCAAGTCCCGCGCAAGAGAGAGAAGGTCACGTATGAACTGGCCCATATCAGCACCTGCCATTGAGACCTCATCAATGAGATCCATCAGCCCCGCAATGTCTCCGTCTCGCAGGTGACGGGCGTATTCTACCAGAGTCTGCCGTGAGACTGCTCCGATAACGCGTCTGACCGCTTCCTCGGACACCTCTCCTTCCGAATAGTCGCGGCACTGCTCAAGTAACCCCAGGGCATCCCTGACCGCACCCTCTGCATATAATGCTATTGTCCAGATCGCCGGCTCGGTGACTGCAAGATTCTCATCTGCGGCCACCACTTGCTTCAGGCGTTCGGCAATCTCATCCGCCGTGAGGAATCTATAATCAAACCTCTGACATCTCGACTGCACGGTTACCGGGATCTTGTGCGGTTCGGTGGTCGCCAATATGAAGATGACGTGTTCAGGAGGCTCCTCCAGGGTCTTCAACAACGCATTGAATGCCTCAGTCGTCAACATATGTGCCTCATCGAGAATGTACACGCGAAAGCGCCCGGAAGTGGCGGCATATGGGACTTTTTCTTGTAATTCCCGAATGTCATCAATTCCCCGATGTGAGGCCGCGTCTACTTCAATCATATTCATTGAAGAACCGGAATCGATAGCTAGGCACTGGTCACACTCATTACACGGTTCCGCTGACCCCCTTGTCTCCGGGCAGTTGACAATTTTGGCCAGCAGCCTCGCAACGGTAGTCTTACCCGTTCCGCGAGGACCGGCGAATATGTACGCATGGGCCACCTGATCACGCTTCACGGCATTCTTGAGAGTAGTGACTACATGCTCCTGCCCCACCACCTCATCGAAGCGACGTGGCCGCCACTGCCTATACAGGGAAGATCTCTCCAAGAGGCTCACCACCAAACCACTGAAGTGGAACGGAGTTGTTATTAGAAAGATGGAAGAAAACTGGCCGTGCACCTTCCGTCGACCCGTCCCGATGGGCGTTACCCACGCAGTTAGCTCGGACTCGGCACCCCTGCGGCACATGAAAGGTCGCGCTTACCGCTGCTCCCTTCCGGGCCTGACGGGGTTCACACGTTTTCATTGCGCAGGACCCAGTCGTCAACACCACTTACGTGGGGCAGACCCCACCGAAACCGAGCCTCGGGAAGGGATTCGACCCTGCTATAGCGGCTTGCAGGTACAGGGCACCGCTACCTCCCCGTCTAGCACGGCCAAACTCAGTGCGGAGAGGGTGGGATTTGAACCCACGGGACGGTTGCCCGCCCACACGCTTTCCAGGCGTGCTCCTTCAGCCAGACTCGGACACCTCTCCACTAACTTCTGATCCCTTATGTGCATCAGGATTCTGCGGACAACATGGCGGAGAGGGTGGGATTCGAACCCACGGTCCCCTCGCGGGAACACGGCATTTCGAGTGCCGCGCCTTTAGCCAGACTCGGCCACCTCTCCGCACTATTGATGCACTCTTTCAGGATCATCCCCAAAAGTCAACGTACATTATAACATCCAGCGACCTCACCGACCAGTCCTCAAACGGCGGAAGAACTCCTGCAAAATGGAAGCACATTCAGTCTCACAAATTCCCTCAATAACCTGCACCTGGTGATTAAGGCGAACATCTGAAGTCAGCGACCGTAAACTGACGACGGCTCCGGTCTTTGGATCTCGCACACCGAAGATCAGCTCGCGAATTCTGGCGTTGACCGCAGCTCCTGCGCACATTGCGCAGGGCTCAACGGTAACATATAGATCGTAGTTTTCCAAGCGCCAGTCACCCTGGGACATCCCTGCCTCACGCAGGGCCAGAATCTCTGCATGCGCGGTGGGGTCACCTGTCGTCTCGCGAAGGTTATGACCACGGCCGATGACCTCACCTTCAGGGGACACCACCAATGCCCCTATTGGCACCTCGTCCTTGTCGAGAGCTTCTTCTGCTTCTTCAAGTGCTATGCTCATGTAGTGTTCATATTGTTCTGATCCATATTTGTGCATAGAGCGTCCTTCCTTCAGAACATTTGATAAAGATTCGGCCCATTGGCCGAGTTCCGGGCCGTGTGCGCCAGGGAGGACTCGAACCCCCGGCTCAGGGATTAGGAATCCCTTGCTCTATCCGCCTGAGCTACTGGCGCATCGCTAGCTTATTGCCTATAGTACCAGAGTCGGAGCGGGACCAGCAACTAACCCAAGGCACGGCGCCGCAGTGAGACCCAAGTCGCCATGGTGCGTTTGCGAAAACCAATCATCTTCCAGTGCGACTTGCCACGCTCCTGCATCAACCTGCGATCCAACCATTCCAACGCCCATACGCAAAGCTGAGCCCCAACCCGCTGTCACAACCGGTGTAAGCGCTCCGCAACCTCAAACCACCCGAACAACTACGAAACATCTCCCATATCCCGTTGGCAAAAAGAAGGACCGGACCTTTAACACCACGAATGTCCCACATGGAGACGTTATCCATTCTCCAGCGAAGTTAAGATTGTCTAGACCAGCAAGAACCAAGATGGGGGTTTCTCTATTACTCCCTTCCTCGTCTACGACGCGGCATGCCACTTTATCTATCCAAATAAGAAAAGGATGATGAACCTGTATATTTGCTCAACATGGCCTCGAGGAGAAGGGATTGCCCGACATTTGCTTTCAGGAATATAATGGGTTTGGGACGAGCACAGCAATGCCGTCGGGAAAGAGGTGCACGATCTTGACAAGACTGAGCGAAACATCGATGATTACCTGCTATCAGCAGTATCTGATGCAGAATAAAGTCGAATTTCTCTCCAGGAGAACGCGGGTGAGAGAGAAACTGCATGAGCAGTTCGATCTGCTGCGCCGCTGTGGGTCAGACCATCATCGCAAGCTGGAACTGGGCAAGGGAATTTGGAAGATCCTATTTGAATGTGCGATGAGCTACATAGATCCTGACCGCAGAGGTTACGATCGTCTCTTCAACTATGTGGACGACTACGCCGAGTTCGAGGAGCTGATGTTCGCCTCCGACCCCTTTTACCGGGATCACACCCTTCATTCGCTGTGGGTATATTTGGTAAGCGAGTACCTGCATAGAGAACCTCTCTTTGACTCTTTCTACGACCCGTTGAAACCTCTTGTAAACTGGGGTTCCCCACCGGAGAGCCTGAACGCCCTCGAAGTGCTTGGATACACAATGGAGCATGCTCCGCTGGACGTATTCCGCTGTGTGGCCGCACTGTGCCATGACCTGGGCTACCCCATCAAGAAAATCGGCAAGATCAACAAAGCAATGTCCCGCATACTGCCCTACTTCTCAATAAATAGACACCAGGAATTCCTGGTAGAATACACAGCCGTGCAGAAGGATTTCCTGGACGGCCTGGTACAGATGATGAGCAGCGATATCGTTTTCTGCGATGAATCCCTGCAAATTTGCAGTCGATACGGTATCGAGGAGCCTTTGAGCGAAGACGGGGCAAGACAACTCAGAAGGCTTTCGGAGCAAGAACTGGACGCATTGCGTGGGGAACTCGAGATAAGACACCGGATTCTTGAGAACCGTCAGGCACGTCTCCGGCTCTTGCGAAACGTTGAGGAATACGATCACGGCTTCATGAGCTGCTATCTGCTGGCAAGAAACCTCCCGGCCTTCACCAGCGGCGTACTGTACGCCGTTGAGTCGGGGCAATCCGTTCCGCAGGTCGAGAAGCTGGCCTGCAAGATGTACATGCTGAACGCCATGGCGGCCCATTCATCGTCCACGCTCAAAATCAGGGCTTTTGATCATCCGGAGACTCTCCTGATCCTTCCCGACGAGCTGGAAGAGTTTTCTCGCATCAGCCGCGCAAGCCAGAACCGTCAATACGTCAACGAATTCTGCACCTCCCGACTTCGAATGGACGGAGATGTCCTCGTTATGGACTTCATTTTTGACCGGGGAGATCCAGACGTACTGCGACCGGAGCTATTCTTCCGGGGTAAGAGCGAGCGTTTTCTCAATCTGTTCGACATACCCAGGTTGGATCCAAATCTTAACGTGCAGATGAACTGTCAGGACCGGCTTCGCGCCGAACACTCGCGGGATTATACTCTCGCCATCAGTCGGGATTACGTGGCCATGGAGGTGAAAGGAGAGTTTGTGTCTCCGGCTGAATACCTGCAGTCACCGCAGCTGCGACAGTATCAATGATCACACCTGGGTAGCCATAAGCCGAAGCGCACAGGGCACATCCCGGCGACGGATGAGACATACCACAGAATCAGAGATAACCCTATCCATATCATGTTGAGCAAAACGCGAGCCAGAACACG
>PWGR01000276.1 GCA_003554565.1 Clostridia bacterium | reverse complement strand
GATCGGGCGCACGGAGACAACGCGATCTGGTTGCGGGAGGAGTGGGAGTATAGAGCAGGGGAAAATGACGTGTGAGCGCGGTATGCAGTTCATGCTGAGGGTATCTGGAAGATGATCATCACTATCAGAGAAAGAAACAACGAATCGGAAAGAGGAGAGAGTACATGCTTCCTTCTGTAACCTTGGGAAATTGGTTGCTGGCATTTCTGCCTATTGCCATGATATTGCTTCTCATGATGGTGCTTCGCTGGAGCGGAGGACGTGCCGGTGGTTTGAGCTGGTTTGTGGCCTGTGGGGTTGCTGTCCTGTTGTTTGGAGCGGACACTGAGTTGCTAGCCGTCGCTTCTCTCAAGGGACTATGGACCACGGTTTTCATCCTTTACATCATCTGGGGAGCTATGCTCCTTTACAATGTTGTGACTGAGGTCGGAGCATTTGACATAATAGCTGATACGTTCACCCGGTTGACTGGTGGCGACAAGATGCTGCAGATTCTCGTTCTGGGGTGGGCATTTCCCTCGTTTCTGCAGGGGGTGTGTGGATTTGGCACCTGCGTTGCGGTTTCAGCTCCGCTTCTGGTCGGGCTGGGATTTCCCCCAATAACCGCCGCGGCTGCCGCCCTCCTGGGTCATGGCTGGTCGGTGACCTTTGGATCATTGGGTTCGTCTTACGCCGCCCTGGTCAGCATGACCGGACTGAGCGAGGCGGGTCTGGCATTGTGGAGTTCAATCTTCGTCGTCATTGCCTGTTTGCTGACGGGTCCGTCGATATGCTTGCTGTATCGTGGCTGGGGCGGTCTCAAGCGCGGTATCGTGGCCTCCCTTTTCATTGGAATATCCATGGGGGCAACAACCCTGGTCGTGGCGAACTTCCTGTCCCCTTACATATCTTCGGTACTGTCCGGTGTTGTGGGGTTGGTGGTCGGTGGAATGGTGCTCCCCCGAACCCCTTGGGATGCTACTGCCGAGGACACTGAGGAGGCGGATTCGCAAAGTTTCCACTCTGCATTTACCCCTTACTATTTACTTCTGGCACTCGTCCTTGGTGTCTACTTGACCCCACTGTCTGATCTGCTGGGTCGTTTTGAGGTCGGGCTTTCTTTCCCTGCCACCGAGACGGCGCACGGATTTGTGGTTGAGGCGGTGGAAACCTATTCGCCGATTGCGCTTCTGACCACGCCGGGGACACTCATACTGGGAGCCGTCCTGCTTTCCATTCTGTATTTCAAGCGCATGGGGATGTGGAAGCCGGAGATGAAGAGCAAGGTGTTCAGTTCGGTGTTTCGGCAGGCCGTACCGGCGACAGTGACAGTTATGACCATGAGTATGATGGCCGTGGTAATGATGGATTCGGGAATGACCACATTGCTGGCTGAGGGAACCGCCGATTTCACGCGTACTGCCTATCCTATAGTGGCACCCTTCATTGGATTGTTGGGCTCATTCATGACGGGCAGCAACACCTCATCCAACATCTTGTTCGGCGCATTTCAGAGGGATGTGGCGATGCTTTTGGGTGCCAGCGGATGGATTGTTGCCGCTCTGCAGACCGCGGGGGCCTCCGTCGGGAATGCTGTAACTCCCATGAATGTGGCTCTCTCATCTGCTGTGACCGGAACGGCGGGGCGCGAGGGTGAGATCATCACGAAATCCATGGGATACACTCTGGTCATTACCCTCATAGTAGGTTTGTGCGGATATGTTGCGACATTCTACCTGTTTCCCGGTTTACCTTAGGAGGCGAGAGTCATGACGAAGTCGGAA
Source organism: Clostridia bacterium (assembly GCA_003554565.1). Classification (GTDB taxonomy): domain Bacteria; phylum Bacillota; class Sulfobacillia; order SLMV01; family SLMV01; genus PWGR01. Next base: position 9,216 of record PWGR01000276.1, on the reverse strand, counting down.
GAGAAGGTGGGTGTGGCCAGGAGACTCGCACGCGCCTGCAGCATAACCGACAATCGCAAGGGCCTTTTCCTGTCGGCAGTAGTAGCCTGGGGAAATTTTGCTTTTCTCTATTGGGCCGTAACGGCAGGCTCGGACCTTGGAGTTATCGCGGGATTGTCCATATGTGGCCTATCATGTGGGCTGGCCGCGTATTTTGGCTGAGTGGACAAAGAGAGGGTGCAACTATTGATGCCGATGCCGCATCATCGCATCACTCAGATAGATGCGTTCACGGAAGAGGTTTTCGGGGGTAACCCGGCCGGGGTATTACTCGACGCGGAGGAGCTCTCTGACCGGCAGATGCAGCTGATTGCGCGTGAAATGAACGTCTCGGAGACCGCATTTGTGACCGATGCAGGCCAGAGCAACTCTTTTTCCGTGCGCTTTTTCACCCCGACACATGAGGTGGACTTGTGCGGTCACGCGACCGTGGCGGCATTCTGGCTCCTGGCGCGGGAAGGGCGGCTGCAGCCAGAGGGTGAACGTGCTGCAGCCAGCCAACATACAGGTGCGGGTGAGCTGGAAGTGGAAGTGTGCTTCCGGGAGGGCCATCCGCAGGAGATCATGATGAGTCAGGTCCGGCCGAGGTGCCTGGGATCACCGGGTTGGAGTACGGAGCTGATGCGCATCCTCGGCCTGCCGGCCGACGGAGTAAAACGAATGCCCGAACCCGGGGTGGTGAGCACGGGGTTGGCTGGGCTGATGGTGCCTGTGGCCGACCGGGATATTCTTTGGTCGTTGTCCCCAGATTTCCGTAAGCTGGCGGAGTACTGCCGGTTGAGGGAGATTGTGAGCGTGCACTGCTTCACTTTCGATGTCCTCGATGAGGCGTGTCACGTACACTGTCGGGATTTCTCTCCGGCGGTTGGAGTGCCGGAGGACCCGGCCACGGGAACGGCCAGCGGGGCCCTGGCCGCCTACCTTGTCTGCAATGATCTGCTGCCTGCCGGGCTCCAGGGAAAGGGCAATTCTGTTGTACGGATTTCCATGGAGCAGGGGCACTGTCTTGACCGGCCGAGCTTGATCCAGACAGAGGTAACGGTGCAGGATGGTCGTCCCGCCGCCGTGCGCGTGGGCGGGTCTGCCCGGCTTGTCCTGGACGGGACTATTCGCCTGCGTTAACCTGTGTGCTCACGTTCAGCCGTTCCATCAAAACTGGTAGCGGTCCCCAGTGCAGAAGGCATTGTGACTCTCGCCGAAAGAGCGGGCGAAGAAGTCCTCCGCCGTTCGTCCGGTGCAGTGGCCGGTTATCAGTTCCTGCACATCGAATTTTGCCAGTCCTTCTGTTGTACTGCTGATCCTGTCCGGTTTTGCCTCGATGAGGTGAAACCCGCCAACGACTGCGCGGAAGTGTTCGGTTTCCATGTGCTCCGCCGCGTGACGGATGGTGTTGACGATGCCTGAGTGACCGCAACCGGTCAGAACTACCAGACCCTCATCTCTGAGGCGGAACCACAGGGCCATATCGTCCGGGTCGGTGTCGGGAATCAGCCGACCATCGCTCAGTGTGTACATGTTCGGACGGGGTCTCTCAAACTCTGTCTCCCTGGGTATTGATCCGCTGACCCACACCCCAGGATGGATCTGAACGGGCTCGCGCAGGAGCAGCAGGTTGCCCCGGGGAATTTTCTCCCACACTTCCGGCTCGGGTCCAACCTCCTTCATCCCCTCACGCAGGTTAAAGGCCCGCCGCGTGATGTCTGGGTGGGCGATGAGGTTGAAGGTTGCGTCAGTGTCGTCCAACAATGCTGACAGCCCACCGGTGTGATCGCGATGGCAGTGAGAGAGAAAGACTGTATCAATGTCGGTTGTTGGCGGCCCCTCAGTTTCCAGGTTGTGCCGAAGCAGCGAAGCGCTGGCCCCTGTATCAAACAGAATGGTGACTGGTTCTCTGTCCTCGCTGTAGGTGCAGTGGGCGACGACGGACAGTCCGTGTTCAGACCAGAGCGGGCTTCCGTGTCGGGTCCGGTCACTGATGAGGATCTTCAGCTGCAGCTTGTGTACTACTGGGTGCTCAGACAAGTTAATCTCCTCCCATTTGTCCGGTATTGCTCTGGATTCTACGTACGGTCTGCTTATCCTGGTAGCGCGGCACCGGTACTCTTCACCGCCACCCCTCAAGTGGGTTTTTCTCTGGGTCAGAGGATACTCAATCAGCCGGCTCTATCCTGTGGATATCCGGTTGCGATACAAATGTCGGGTCTGCGCGGGGGATTTTTCACAATCCGCCGAGAATGGGAGCCGATGAGGCGATTATCGACTGATAATGCAACCCAACGTTAAATTACGGTGACACTCGCCCCCAGAATATTGTGGAGACGGGCTTATTGCCCGTATAATTACAATGCAGATATGAAATTCGGGGGGGCGGGTGCATGAGAAGCCGAAAGATTCAAGTCTTTCTTGCGGGAATTGTTCTGCTGGCGCTGGTTTTTCCGCCTGTAGCGGTTTCTGCGCCAAAAGTGGTTCTTTCTCCCTTTGCAGACATCTCCCCCGATCATCCGCAGGCTAGAGAGTTTTCGCTCCTGAAGGTGCTCGAGATATTTGAGGGATATCCGGACGGTCAGGTGCGCCCGAGCGGCCCCGTGACCCGTCTGCAGTTTGCCAAGGTGGCCGTTTGCCTGGCAAGTGCCCGGGAAGAGGTCCGCGCGGCCTCACAAGATCATCCTGAATTCACAGACGGCGGCCAGATATCACCAGTTTGGTGGGGTTGGGTAAACGCTTCGAGCTCACTTGGACTGGTCCATGGGTATGAGGATGGCAGCTTCCGCCCCCGCAGCAATATAACTTTTGTCGAGGCAGTGGCAGTGCTCCTGCGAGTTGCCGGTTATGAGTCATTCGCTGCCGAGTTGGACTACCCGTATGGATACATACGGAAGGCACACCAGGTGGGTCTGACCAGTGGTGTGGAGTTGGCTCCCCAGATGCCGATAACGCGAGGTGAAATAGCCGTCCTGGCCGTAAATGCACTGGCACTCAACCCGCCTGATGAACGGGGTGTGCCGGCCGCGGACCATGCGGCGGAATATCGTTCGAGCCGCCTGGAGGAATGGCCGGGCCGCGTAGACGGAGTGGTTTCCTCTGTGTCAGGTGAAGCTATAATCGTCGATGATGAGGAGCACAGTCTGGCCCCGGAAGTTTTCCTGTTCGGGGTCGATTCTTTCGCCGATTTACAAGGGAAATGGATCGCCGGTTTTACCGGCGATGAACAGGGGATTGCCTATATTGAGACAGTGGAAGGACCGGTTCAGCTTACGGGCAGGTTGCGGGAGATCGACAGGGACCGTGGGGGGATCCGTGTGGATGATAGATGGCTCCAGTGGATGCCGGGCGAGGACGACTCCACAACCTGGCGACTGAATGGGGCACGTGTATCGACGTCTACCGCGCTCGACCGGCTGTCCAGTGCCCTCGACCGGGACGATGACATTGAGGTACAGCTGGCTGCTCGCGGCGACTGGATTGAAGACATTGATGCCCATTTTTGGGACACAGAGATGTACGTACTGACCGAGCCCGAGCAGCAGGTGGACGGTCAATGGCGGGTCCCTGTGGGAGTTGTCTCGGAGGGACGCATTGAGCGCCGGAAGATACACTTTCCTCCGGAAACCCTACCGGAGATTGAATCCCCTAAGAATATGCAGACGGCTGGGGATTTCAAACCGGGCCATGCTATTTTTGCCGCAACGCGTGGTGGGAGCGGCATCGACGAGGGCGAAGTGGTGGATTCAGCCCTCTTCTTACGGATGAGCATAAGCGAAAGGGTCCGCTCAGGTGAGGTTGCCAACGTAGAGGCCGTACATGATAACGGTGAACTGCATTTCTCTTTCGAGCTGGAGGACGGCACCACTGTATGGCTCTCAAGGGAGCATCTGATCGACATTCCGGGGGATGTGACACTCAATGAGCTGTACCGCGCCGAGTACCTGAGCCTGATTGAGGGGCATGACGGCTCGGTCGTGTCTGTACTCGATGCCAGGATTGCCGGTCCCCGGTCAAAATACGTGAGGATTCTGGCGGTCTGGAAGATCGAGGTCGGCGCGCAGGTTCGGAGTGCTTACATAGTGGTGGACGAAGCCGGGGAAGCAGTCACTTACGAGTTTTCCCATCCTTCCCGCTGGTCGCTATTTGTCGATGACGATCTCGAGATGAAGCAGGATCGCCTGGTCCGCCTCGCTGTTGACGATGCAGGAAAATGCGAGGGGGTTGTTTCCTGGGTGGCGGAGGATCCGCTGCCCGGCGAGTACGTAGTGTCCTATGTGCAGGAAGAGGAGGGTTTGGTTACCGTCCGTCAGGTCAGAGACGCAAACTCTGACGCGATCCCTTTAGATGATCCTACGGATCGAGAGCGCCACAGGGAGGTACTGATGGCCATGGATGCTGTGGCTTATACCCCGGGCGGGGAATATGTTGCCCCGGAATCACTGCGGGTCGGTGAGCGTGTCAGGGTGTACCTGGACGAAGAGGATGGTGCAGTGGCTCTTCTGGAGACGTTAGTCGATTAGCAGGTGGGGGCTACATGCAGATAAATTATCGGCAAGAAAAGAGCCGGCCAGAAATGGCCGGCTCCGGTCAGAAAGATCAGAACAGCGGGGGACCCCCGGGGCCGAGTTTTTCGACATTGACAGCCTGCAGGCCCTTGGGCGTCTCCACTATCTCAAACGATACTTTCTCATTTTCTTCCAGGGTCTTAAAACCTTCGCCTTCGATTTCAGAATAATGGACGAAGACATCTTCTCCGTCTTCTCTTTCGATAAACCCAAACCCTTTGCTGCTGTCAAACCATTTCACAGTTCCTTCAGCCACTACTACTACCTCCAAAAGGACGATTGGTCCGCCTTCCCGGCATGAATGCCTATCGGGGAAGGATGAAGCGGGGCAGGTTCGTCCAAGAAATTTTCTGCCGCCAGCTGGCGACGGTGTGCATCTTGTATGCTTCATCCCGACGCAACACGATTTTAGTTTAACCGAACCGTCAGGGCATTGCAAACGGGAGCGATTCTACATTTTTTCCTTATAGACCATTTTGTGTGACGATCGCAGAGGCCCAGGTTTGCCAGCCCTCCGGCATCGCAAGTCTATTGTGTTTTGCATTATGGGCATACCCTTTACCCGGCGGGGGGTGCTTCATGGTAGAATGTGGCCGGAGCTCAAGCGTCAGGGTGAAATAGTGAGCTTCACGGTATTTGGAGGTGGAGGAAGTGTGCACGGAGATAGAGGGGACAGTTGTAGAGTGCACCAAGGGTGACATCACGTGCCAGTCTGATTGCGAAGCGGTTGTCAATGCGGCTAATGCGGAGCTGCGTCCCGGTGGTGGCGTGGCGGGGGCCATTCACCAGGCAGCCGGTCCTGCCCTGTATCAGGAGTGCCGTTCAATGGCACCGATCAGAACCGGAGATGCCGTTATAACCGGCGCTCATGGCTTGCCGAATCGGTATATTATTCATGTTCTGGGTCCGGTCTACAACCTGAGTGAAGATCCTGCCTTGGAACTGGATCGCGCTTACCAAAATGCCCTGTACATTGCTGAGGACCACCGCGTGAGCTCTGTTGCTTTTCCGGCCCTGTCCACGGGAGCCTTTGGGTATCCGATGCCCGAGGCAGCGGAGGTGGCAATAGGCACGGTTCAGAGAACGGCTCCTGATCTCAGGTCAGTGCGGCTGATACGTTTCGTGTTGTACGATGAGGAGGCCGAACGGCTGCACAGGGAGGTGTTGAAGGAGCAGAGCGGATAGTAACGCTGTACGTTCCCCAGCCGCCCCCAGGGTGGCATTATCCGCTACCGAACTGGCAAGACTAAGAGCCAAATGGTGTGATGGGGGAGACAGGAAGCATGAAGACAAAACATCTCGTCCGAGTGCCCGAGCACATAGGAGTGATACCGGACGGCAACCGTCGATGGGCCCAGAGCAGAGGGATGAACAAGGGCGAGGGATACGCACCCGGCGTCGATGCGGGGTTTTTGATGTACGAGATGTGCCGGGATCTGGGTGTTCGGGAGCTGACTTTGTACGGATTCACCAGGGATAACACCCGCCGACCGCAGAAGCAGCGGAGGCAGTTTCAGAGGGCGTGCGTTGATGCTGTGTTGCGAATCACGGCTGAGGACGCCGATCTGCGGGTGATAGGAGATGCCGATTCACCCATGTTTCCCGAGGAGTTGAGGTCTTACACGCGCAGGCAAACCTTCGGCGAGGGTGGTATCCGCGTCAATTTTTTGGTCAATTACGACTGGGCATGGGATCTTGCGCACCTGAACGGAAATGCTCTTGATGGTGCGGCGCGCAATGCAGTACCGGCGAACCTCGCCTCTCACGACGTATCCCGTATTGATCTAATAATTCGCTGGGGTGGCAGGCGACGTTTGAGTGGTTTCCTGCCCGTACAGAGTGTGTATGCAGATGTGTTTGTGCACGAAGCTCTGTGGCCGGACTTTGTGCCGGAACACCTCATGCAGGCCCTGCAGTGGTATCAGGACCAGGATGTTACCCTGGGGGGGGGAACCGAACCGCTCTGATCATTATTCGAGGCGCCCCCCCCATTAACCTGTTTAATTTTAATTTTTCTCCGAGATGTCGCTCTACTCAAATGCCTGCCCACGCGGAACGGTGCGATGGATATCCCGATCAGTGGCCCTGACTGGCCGGAGCCGGCCCCGGTCGGGCATCTTCCTGGGCAATCGCTCAGCATTCTGTGTTGCGTCAGGGTCTGATGTGTCGCTATCGCGTAGCCTGCGCAACCCGGGATCCTCTGTCGCACGGATGTAGATAGCGATGGTTTTGATTTCGAACGTCTCGCGCCGCGACCTATCCCCGAGCTCTTTTAGCTTTTGGCGATCAACCTTTCCGGGATCCAGACGCATATCGATTCCCCTCCTGCTGGTCGCTGTGCCGGTCATCGCTACAGTGTCCCGCTTGACGGGCGAAATTCTCAAAAGGAGGAGAGGATCCGCAGGTCGCGAAATACACAGACACGGCCCCCTGATATTGACAACCGAAGGGAGTGAATTCTCGTGCAATACGTGCAACTGGGAGAGACGGACATGCAGGTTTCCCGCGTGAGCTTCGGTGCAATTCCCATCAGGCGCCTCTCGTTTGAAGAGGCGGAGCGGGTGATAATTGCTAGCATCGATTCCGGGATAAACTTCCTGGATACGGCCCGGGGCTACGGTGACAGCGAGGAAAAGCTGGGCCGTGCGCTGCGGGGGAGGCGAGATGAAGTGTTTCTTGCCACCAAGAGTGCGCGGAGGTCCGCAGATGAGCTCAACGCGGAATTGAACACCAGTCTCAGTAAACTGCGCACCGACTACATCGACCTGTATCAGCTGCACAATGTCAGCTCGGATGAGGACTATGAAGAAGTATTTGCCCCCGGGGGTGCTCTGGAGGCGCTGAAGAAGGCGCAGCGTAGTGGGAAGGTGAGGTACATAGGCATAACCAGTCACGATGTACAGATGTCACTGCGTGCAATCGACAGCGGGGAGTTTTCTTCCATCATGGTGCCCTTCAACTTCATGGAAAGTGAGTTCGGGGAAGAAGTGCTGCCCGCGGCTGTGGAGGCGGGGATGGGGACGATAATCATGAAGCCGTTCGCAGGAGGGATACTGCACGAGGCTTCTCTCGCTCTCCGTTATGTCCTGACCTTCTCCGAGAAGGCGGTCACCATACCGGGGATGGGGGCAGTCGAAGAGGTGCAGGAAAACGTCGAGCTGGCAGCAGTAGCCAAACCGCTGACGGCTGAGGAGCGAAAACGCCTGGAGCGGCAGCGCGCTGAGCTGGGAACGGAATTCTGCCGGGCCTGTGATTACTGTCAACCCTGCCCCAACGATGTGTCCATATCTCGCATCCTGCGAAGCGAGAGCGGACTCCGGCGTCTGGGTCAGGCCTGGCTGGGCGACAATTTCAGCGAGTTAGAGAAGGACGTGGATAGATGTGATCAGTGCGAGACCTGCGTGCCGCGCTGCCCCTATGATCTGGACATACCGCGCCTTCTGCGCGAAAAAGTGGAGAGTCTGCGGGATCATCTGTGACCGGCTCGCCCATGGTTCGCCCATCTCATTCATTGCAGACATCTCGATGTAAGGCATAAATGCTATGTTCGGAACTCTGTGAGCTGGCAGGGCGGCAGTAGGTGAATCTGACGCGATAGATGGTTTGCATCGTGGATAACAGCAGTTGAACATAAACTTAATCGTCCTGAAGGTGAGACGAGAACGGTTTCTGTGGACAAATATGTGTGACGCAATATACAATGAATCCGCAACCTCACGTTTGGCTGCGGGGAAAAACGAAGTAGGATTTTGACCAGATGCTATTCTCGCAGAAACGTCGGGGTTTCGTTCTGATCTACTTCAGGAGGGGGTAGGGAAACTGTGAGCAGAATATCTGGTGGAGGTATGTGGATCTGGGCTCTGGTCATTATTCTGGGCCTGGGCATGCTGGTTTTTGCGGCATGTGCGCCTGACGAAGAGGCAGCAGATCCCGACCGAGAAGGTGGAGTTGTCAGTATTGCGGTAGGCGGTGACCCGCATTCACTGGACTATCACCTGCAGAGCGACTGGGTCAGCCGCCAGGCACTGCAGCCGATGTTTGAACCACTCCTGTACTATGATGAGGAAGAGGAACTGCAGGGGATGCTGGCAGTGGACTGGGATCACGATGAAGACGGCATGACCTACACGTTTGAGCTGCGGGAAGGCGTCACGTTCCACGATGGGACTGAGTTCAATGCAGAAGCCGTGAAACACAACTTCGACCGCATTCTTGATCCTGACGCTGACACCAGGCACTACGACACCTTCGAGCCGTACCTCGAGGACGTGGAAGTAATTGATGAACTGACCGTTCAGTTCAACCTCAAGGAGCCGTGGGCCGACTTTCTCGGACAGATGACCTGGTCCTCTCATATTCAAAGCCCCACCGCAATCGAGGAAAAGGGCGATGCCTACGCTGAGAGTCCCGTCGGCACCGGACCCTTCAAGTTTGATGAATTTGAGCCGGACAGCCACATCAAGTACACGCGCTTTGACGATCACTGGGACGGACCTCCGCACCTGGACGGTGTCGAGGTTCGCATCATTCCTGAGGCGAGCACCCGGGTGATCGAGCTGGAAGCGGGAACTCTTGACATGGCCTACGGCGTCGAGGCGAAGGATGTGGCACGGCTGGAAGATGCCGG
>PWGR01000086.1 GCA_003554565.1 Clostridia bacterium | reverse complement strand
TGCGCGTGGATGCAGATGTCTACCTCAATGGCCCACAACCTGAGCAATTTTGAGGGTCGGGAAATGATGCTAAACCTACACGATCACGTGCTGAATATGAAATCGTGGTTAGCGTATTTGCTCATTGGTCTGACGTTTCCCTCTGTTTGGCGATAGATTGTTCATAGTAGATTGCAGGGAGCATTTGGATGCAGGAGGTTGATCTCAGTTCGCTCGTTGTCCGGCCCATAAGGCCGGGGAGGAAGGTCTTTAAAATGAGTTGATGTCCCGGCACCATTATTTGGGCTTTGATAATCTGGTCGAACTGCATCGCACGATATCTGCGTATTACGCGCAATGAAACCCTGCGGGTCAGGTGTATGTCGAGAGATGTGGGGAAAGATCCACGATCCCACTCTCCTGGTTCTTGAGGTCGCCAGTGGGCCGGATGTTCTCGTTTCTTGCAACATCTGTGACATTGTACCTGCTGCTTGCGATCGGGAATCTCCAGTTTGCTCTCTGCGCAGTGTTGTGGGGGGACGGGGCGGCCCCGTCCCCTACCTTCTGGACAACCGGCTCAGCTTATCTCCACTCTTCCTCCTTCTCTTGCATCAGGTTCCCACTCGATTTCGATTTCGAACTGGTGCTCCCTGTCGTCTTCAATCTCATATTTCAGTTCCAGCTTGGTGTTCCCGCGTGGCCGCACCTCTATCTGCTGGTCTCCCTGGGTCACAGTGAAGAATCCTTGTTCTTTTAGCTTTGTCCCGGCCTGGATCAAGAAATCGCTGATTTCTGCTATGCTACGCCTCTCTTCTGTGGAGAAAACCACTTCTTCTCGGTTCGACATAAATCCAACTCCTCTCTCGACGCAGTGCTATCCTCGATCCCGAATGGGTAGTTCGGGACGGGGCAAAGGCCGACGATGCAGTCATGGATAAATTTCTTCGCCGTTTGCCGTATTCCTTTTTGCCAGCATCAACAGCACCTGCCCTCTGAGTCTATATGGATCGAACCGAAGCGATCGCCCGCTTTGTCGTTCTGAATCCCGAAGATGGGGAGACAGCCAAACAGAAGTGGCTACATCTGTTCAATGACTTCAGCGAGCCGCCCGAGTAAGTGTTTTCTGTAGATTGAACCTTTTCTCGCATCGGCTCTGCTTGGCCTTCCGGTGACGCCACCCGTCTTTCCCACAGTTTTTGCTGCTTCTCCGGGTGGGGTGGGGATGTACACGAGTGAGTCATTCGTGCAGCGGGGATCCACACTGAATAGAGGAGTCTCCGGGGCCGGATGATCTTCCACCCTATCCATCCGGCACAGGGCCGGCAGCACCGTCAGCATGTGGGAGGTTTCAATCTCCTCTCCGTGACCAATAACGCCGAGGTTCAGCTGATCCACGACCTCCCTTGACATGTAGGCCGGATCAAAGAGGACAGCCCTACACCCGTTAAGCTTGCGGTGTATCCTCTCACATACCAGCTGCATCCATGGTAGGTTGGCCACGCGGTGGCCGTTGAGTAATATGAATCTGTTGAATCCGTGCTCGGCCAGTGAGGCCACCACGTCATAGGTGAATTCCACCAGGACTTCAGGGCGTATGCTTATCGTCCCCGGCAGAGCCATGTGATGCGAGGACATACCATAAAACACTGGTGGTGCGGTTATTGCCCTCTCTATCTTTTTTCCTGCTGCTTCGGCCAGGTCTACGGCCGCGAAACTGTCGGTTCCCAGAGGCAGATGGCGCCCGTGCTGTTCAGTTGATCCCACTGGTAGTATGATCACCGGGTTGCTGACTTTCAGAACGTGTTCAACATCTTCCCAGGTCATCTCGCTCAGTCGAAAAGGTGTGTCCATGATTGAACCTCCTCGCGTTGTCATGCAATTTGCTTAGTGGGCGCCCGAATTGCTGTAGATAATAGATGGACTCCGTGTCACCTCGAGAGGTGGGTATTGCTATCCTGACCGGGATGTTCTATTGGTTCCGTGCCCACTCGAATCTGTCGGTGAGTTTTTCTTCAGTATCAAGGATACCTCCTGCGTTGTGTGCAAATCACCGGGTTGCTTGCACACGAACAGCAATGGGTGCTGTTTGCCCGGTCACTCATACCTGCGGCGCACGCCGGGGATTACTGTCTGACGTTAAGTCAACCTCCCCCCATTCTGTGCGGGCGGGGCGGCTCGCACATCGGATTCTCGCCTGGGGGAAGCAGCTACTTGAGCCTTCCGACCGATGCGATCCCCGGCGGATTGCTGAGGATGCTGCGGGCAGGATTTACCGGTAACATCCAGAAAACATAGTAGGTGTGGCCTTAGTTCATTTTGGTGCTGCGGCCAATCGTTGAATGGGTTGTTGTTTCCAAAAAAGAGGACAAACTAATTCATGAGGAGGCTATGGTATGGCTCTGGACCCCAAGAAACATGAAGACTGGCAGATTGCCGAAGAAGCAGAATCGACAATGAAGACGATTTTCGAGATCGGTGAGGTTCTCGGGCTGCAGGATAAGGAGCTCATCCCGCACGGGCACTATGTAGGAAAGGTTGACTATAAGGCCGTACTCGAGCGATTGAGCGATAAGCCTGACGGCAAGTACATCGATGTAACGGCAATTACCCCGACACCGCTGGGCGAGGGGAAGTCGACCACCACAATCGGTCTCACCCAGGGTATGGGCAAGAGAGGCAAGGATGTCGTCGCGGCCATCCGGCAGCCGTCCGGCGGGCCCACTATGAACATAAAAGGTTCGGCGGCCGGTGGCGGATTGGCTCAGTGCATACCGTTGACACCGTTTTCGCTAGGGTTGACGGGTGACATTAATGCAATTATGAATTCCCATAACCTGGCGATGACGGCGCTGACATCGAGGATGCAGCACGAATTCAACTACGGTGACAAGACTCTGGAGAAGCGCAATCTCAAGCGATTGGACATTGATCCAAATAACGTAGAGATGAAGTGGATCATTGACTTCTGTGCCCAGTCGCTGCGGGACATTATCATCGGCATGGGCGGCAAGATGGACGGATTCATGATGCGTTCTGGATTCACCATAGCTGTCGCATCAGAGGTCATGGCCATTCTTGCAGTGGCGCGCGACCTGGCGGATATGCGCGAGCGCATCGGCCGCATCGTGGTAGCCTATGACAAGCGCGGTAATGCCATCACGACTGCTGATCTGGAAGTGGACGGCGCCATGACTGCGTGGATGGTCGAGGCAATCAACCCCAACCTGCTTCAGACTCTGGAGGGGCAGCCCGTATTTGTGCATGCCGGCCCGTTTGCAAACATTGCTATCGGACAGTCCTCTATCGTCGCCGATCGGGTCGCGCTGAAGCTTGCCGATTATGTGATTACCGAATCCGGTTTCGGTGCCGACATAGGGTTTGAGAAGTTCTGGAACATCAAGTGCCGCGAGTCCGGCCTCGTACCCGATGCAGCGGTTCTGGTGGCCACCATTCGTGCCCTCAAGGCGCACGGAGGGGCTCCTGAGCCTGTTCCTGGACGCCCGATGGATCCCGCGTACAAGGAAGAGAATGTCGAGTGGGTCGAAAAAGGCTGCGAAAATCTCATTCACTGCATCAACGTCGTCAAGAAAGCCGGTATCAGTCCGGTCGTGGCAATCAACGTGTTCTATACCGACTCGCAAAATGAAATCGATGCTGTTCGTCGAATTGCGGAAGAAGCCGGTGCCCGCGTGGCCGAGTCCCGTCACTGGGAGCATGGTGGGGACGGCGCTCTGGAGCTTGCAGACACGGTTGTTGAGGCCTGCGAGGAACCGAATGACTTTGACTTCCTGTATGACCTCGATACCCCGCTGGAAAAGCGGATCGAGCTCATCGCCAGGGAGGTTTACGGCGCCGATGGTGTGGAGTACACCGGTGCTGCGCGGAACAAGCTAAACCGGATGGAAAAGGATCCCGATCTCAAACGGATGAGCACCTGTATGGTGAAGACCCACCTCAGTCTCTCGGATGATCCCAAGAAGAAGGGTGTGCCCGAGGGATGGACACTCAACATCCGTGATATCCTGACTTACAAGGGAGCCGGTTTTGTGGTCCCGGTGGCCGGTCCGATCAAGCTCATGCCCGGTACAGGTTCAGATCCTGCCTTCCGCCGGGTGGATGTTGACACCGAGACGGGCAAGGTCGAAGGTCTGTTCTGAGCAACAGTAAGTGGCAACATGATTTCGGGCTCCCGTGCACGGGAGCCCGAAGCTTTGCAGGGCACAGAGTACTCTTCCGGCTCTAAGAAGTTGCCGATGTGGACGAAGATCATCCCCATCAGTAAATCAAAGATCAGCGGATGCTGTGGGTTGTCCATGCTGCCTGTGGCCGGAGCAGCCTCGACGAAACGAACACCCAGCAGGCGTAGCGCCAGCACTCCCTCCGTTGCTATCGAACCGGTCCGGCGCGTCTCCACTGGCGGCGCCGCATGGCGGCCGGGATGCCCGCCCATTTCCCCGTCGCGCAAGATAGACGCAGAGGACTATGAATAGCACCTGCAGCACCGAACCCGCAAGGGCGTCGGCTTCACCGTGCGGGAATCCCGCACGATGCGAGGGGAACAGCGACTCCGGGATCAAACCGTAATACGAAAGCACCACGTCCACATCGGGAACCGCCGCCCAGAACGCCCCCCACCACGCGTACCGATCCGGTCGACACAGCAGCGCCACCAGCCCGACGGCGAGAACCAGGTCCATGCCTGCCAAGACCGGCCACGCGGGGTAGTCCCAGTGGGGGATCCAATCCAGCACGACGTGGCTGCCCACCGCGACTGCCGCCAGCGCGGTCGGGCGCCGGATGTATTTTCCCAGTGCGGCGCCGCACGTCGCGTGCGCTGCCAGCCACATCGTCAACCCCTCCTCCCCGCAAATGCCCCTCCCAGCACCCGCGTCCGGGTGCATGACATGTACTTTGCCACATGCTCCCGGAATCCTCTCCCTCCGGATGCGGGCAGAAACATGTTTCTGTCACGCTCTGCGTAGATTTGCCTGGACGGTTTATACGTACTGAGGTTGTTGCGATTGCCATAACGCGCTCCGCGTCCAGGCAATGCATCCGTCGGCGGATGAGAATGAGAGGTTGTCCCATCCTGATGTGCTCTATTGGTCTCGCCAACAATGCCAAAGAGGTGTGTACGATCATCTGCCCGAAGCAGGGAATGTTTCCATGGATGTATCGTGGTCGTAATCGTGACACCGAAACAGACAAGGCAGGACTCAGACAGTCATCAGATCCAGAGCCTGTTGGCCGCATTTTCGTGCCCTGTTCTCTGATGCTTTCGATAGATCTTCTGGATAGTGCGTCTAGTAGCTCAGACTGGGCTACATTATCATCCTCACTCTTTATCGCCTCGAATATCATTGACCGGGACATATCGCTGTTTGACTCCAGAATCTCAAAGCCTGTTTCAATCCCGCAACGATTTTCCGTCTCATGCTGCGGACGTGCAATTCCGCAGGGTCCGCAACCTTACATCTGTTGTTTCTTTGATCGTAAGAGCAGAAGCAAACCGACGGCGACCAACGTTCCCGCGGCAACGATTCCGATGATGTACGGCGGTGGAGACAGGTCACGGTACAGTTGTCGAAGGATTTCCATCGCAAACCGGAAGTGAACCATCTGTCCGACCACTCCCTCCGTCAGGAACACCCTGGTTACAATATATCTCTCAGGAGTCCGGCCTGACGAGCTTTACGTGCAGTTGTCTTTGCGACAGGGGAGTGATATTGCTGTGCAATTAAGAAAAGGTGAGAGTGGGGGATCCTCTCTTGAGTGTATTTCTGCACGGTGACGCAACCTGTCCTCCAGTCTAATACTCCATGGTTTCCGGCGAGCAGCGGCGAGCAGCAGGGTATGTTGATGCAGCAAGAGCCGCAGATTGGTGGGCCCCGATAGGCAGGAGGTGGAACGGATACTGAGCTTCGGATATAATCTTGCTAAATCCTGCACTTGTCGCGTTGACTTAGTGCTGAGAGGTGACCGCGGTGCTGAAGAGGCTGCCTTTCGACCTCGGATATTATCTGCCGGGCGTTTTCTTTGCCGGAAAACCATCCCGACGTTATGATGACGTGTCCCTGAGCGCAACCGTTTACGTGATACAGCAGGGTTCTGAGTGCGGAATTATCGATGCAGGTGTGGGCATGCACAGATTTCGCATGCTGGTGCGCTTTCTGGCCGCGCAGCGGGTGACGCCCAGCTGGATAGTCCTTACGCATGACCATTATGACCACACCGGCAATGCCTCGGCCCTGCAGGACCGGTATGGTTGTCCCGTATTGATGCACGCCGCTGATAAACCTCTTGCTGAACAGCCCCTGCGGGCTTTCGATGATGATTGGATGCTTGGCGTGCGAGGGGCCACACTGCGGGATGCCTACACGCAGATGAACCGCTCGGAAGAAGAGTATCTATCCGAACAGCGAAGCGTGGCTCGTGACCGGTATCACCCGGTGGCGGTGGACGGCACACTGGAGGATGGAGACGTTATCGAGGTGGGCGATATGCAGTTGGAGGTAGTTCACAGTCCCGGGCACTCCCCCGGCAGTCTTAGTATGTACCTGCCGGCCTGCGGGGCGATTTTCGCTGGCGATCTGCCTATGTGGTTAGGTCCCGCTCGCCCTCACCCGCTCGGCCATTATGCCGATTGGCTGCAGAGCCTCAACCGGCTTGTCGCACTTGAGGTTCGAGTTCTCGGATGGGGACACGCGGTACCGACAGTGGGTCACCGGCGCTGCCGCCGGTTTCTTGAGAATACCAGGGATCGGGTGCGTCGTATGGAGGCTGAGATAGTGGGAGCCCTCAATCGCGGTAAGTGTACCACAGAAGAAGTGGCTGACAGTCTTACTATTGATGCTGACGACCCTTTCGTTCGCAGACTGCTGGAGGATTCAGTCCACACTATCCTGCATACCATGCGTGAGGAGGGAACCGTGAAAATCAGCCGTCGTGGAGAGGACATCTGCTGGCGAGCCTCATGAATCTCTATTGATGATCCGCACGTGCGGCAGGGTGAACTGAAAGAGAGCCCCCCCTCCCGGGCGATTTTCAACCCATATCTGCCCATTATGGCCGCCGATTATTTCACGTGATATGGCCAGGCCCAGACCAGCTCCCTCGTGTGTACTTGCCGAGACCTGGTAAAAGGTTTCGAATATGGTGTTTATCTCATCCTCAGGTACTCCCGGGCCATCATCGGCCACCCAGAAAAGAGCTTTCTCTGGGTCGTGTTCCTGTGTCAGGAGACGCACGCCCAGTTCGATCGTGCCGTGCGGGGGTGTATACCGGATGGCATTTTCCGTCAGGTTGCCGAGAACCTGGTCCAGTCGCTCTGCGTCCGCCCAGATCTGCAGCCTGCCATCTTCAGGGATATCTGCCTCAACTGTGACCTCTTTCTGCCGTGCTGCATGGGCTATACGGGAGGTGGCGCGATCCACCAGTTCATCGGCACTGATCCAGTCAAACTGCATGGACAGTTGACCGGTTTCCAGTCGTTCCAGCTGCAGCAGGTCCTCGAGAAGTCGCTGAATGCGCCGGGTTTCGCCCATGATAGTTTCGAGGTACTGATCGCGATCTTCTTCTGAGATCACGCCGTCCTGCAGAGCCTGAACGAATCCCCGAATTGAGGTGACCGGCGTCCGGATTTCATGCGAGATGCTGGCTATGAATGCTCGACGCTTCTGCATCGACTCGGAGAGTCGTTCGGTAATTTGGTTGATCATCTGAGCCATCTGTGAGTACTCATGGGTTGATACTTCGGGGGCCCGCTGCTCCAGATCTCCTCGCCTGAGTGCGCGGGCCACGTGGCTCAGCTTTTCGGCCGGCTCTGACAGGATGCGTGACAGGACGAAGCTCAAGATAATCCCTGTAGCCAGGGCCAAGGCGCCCACCTGCAAGGTTATCCGCTGCATGTCGCGTACCGGCGCAACTGCCTCGGATTCCGATCGAAAAGCTATCACCAATCCGATCGGAGGACGTCCGTCCTGCAAGGTGATGGGCACAAAGGCCGCCAGCAGTGCCGTTCCGTCCGGGCCCTTTCCCCGGTCGCTTACGATTTCTCCTTCTGCCAGGGCCTGCTGGACCGGCTCCAATTCTAGACGCTCCTGCGGCTCAGGTGGTAGATGGATGTCGTCGGAGCGAATGAGCATGTCGCCCGCAGTGGAGAGCAGCACAAAGTCACCGTCGATCAGGGCGGACGCCGTTCGCCCTATGGCCTGGATTCGATCATCCGGGAGGGTAGGTGCACGGAGTCCGCGAAAGAGCAGTTCTGCTGCCATGATTGCCGTGAGCGTCTCGCCCTGGCGAACGAGGTCAGTATGGGCTTCAGTCAGAAAGTGGGAGCGGGCCATACCGTTGAGAAGCACGAGCACCAGGATCAGTATGATTAAAACCGCAAACAGGTGCGATGCCGTCAGCTGCGCGCGGATTCTCATACTTCCTCCTCCGCTGGCTCGAACTTATAGCCGACCCCCCATACGGTGACTATGTGCTGCGGGTTGCTCGGATCGCACTCCACTTTCTTGCGCAGGTGTCGAATATGTACATCTACCGTCCGCACGTTGCCGTAAAACTCATATCCCCACACGCGATCCAGCAGCTGGTCGCGCGTGAAGACCTGCGAGGGATTTTTGGCCAACAGATGCAGCAGGTCAAATTCCTTGGCAGTCAGCTGTACCGATTGTTTTCCTTTCTTGACGATCCTCTTGTATGGATCAATCTGGAGGTTTCCGTAACGCAGGATCTCGTCTTCTTCATTGTCTCCTGAGCGTCTGAGAACTGCCCGAATGCGTGCGACCAACTCGCGGGGCTCAAACGGTTTGGTTACGTAGTCATCTGCCCCCAGAGTCAGTCCCTCGACGCGTTCGTCCAGCGCATCACGCGCGGTGAGCATTATGATAGGGACCGAGGAGTCTCTTCGTATGTGCCGGCAGACGGCTCTCCCGTCCAGCCCTGGCAGAATCAGATCCAGAATCACAATGTGCGGCTCCAACTGGCGGAATTTCTCCAGGCCATTTTCCCCATCGGAGACGACGTGCACATCGAAGCCCTCTCTCTGCAGGTACAGCTGCAGAAGCTTTTGAATACTCCGGTCGTCTTCAATTATGAGGATCCGCTCCGCTGCGTCCGCCATCGTGACCTCCCAGTTGTGCGTCAGTGTGCGTCGAAAGTCTCCCGGATCTTGTCTCGATCATAACCATGTAAGCTTATGGCAACTAAGAGCAGCAGGCGGGCCTTCACTCCGTTCAGATTTCCAGCGCGGATGATGCCCGGGGATAGTGATCCGGGTGATGTACCTCCAAAAGCGCAGCGACTGGCGATGACGATATGCACACCGTTGTCGGCTGCGTATTTGGCAGCCTCCATCATCCGCGGGGGCAGTGAACCCCTACCGCCCCCCTGAATAACCAGACCGCGATAGCCGCCGCTCACCAGTGCATCCACCATTGCTTCGGAGGTATCCATGGATGCGGTAATGAGAGCCACAGGCTCAGTCAAAGAGGTCGGGCGGGGGAGAGTTTTCCTTTTTATAGTTTCCCGTTGAAAGTGCAGCTCATTCCACTGGTTGATTGTCCCCAGGGGGCCGAGCTCCGCCGCGAAGGCATCAGTGTCCCAGCTGTGCACTTTGCTGATTTCTCCCGTCGCGTAGATCTTGTCATGAAAGACCAGCAAGGGCCCGCGGCCCTGTGCGCGGGGAGATTCGGCAGTGCGCAGTGCAGCCTCCAGGTTGCGAGGACCGTCGGCGCTGATGGAACCGGCGGACCGCATAGCCCCGGTCAGGATGACCGGCTGATCGTATTCCCAGAAAAGGGAGAGAAGGTAGGCTGTTTCCTCCATGAAGTCTGTGCCGTGCGTGATCACTACCGCCTTTGCCCCTTCTGCTATTTCTTTTTCCATCCTGTCCAGAAGAGACAGGACGTCGTCGCACGTTATTGCATTGGAGGGGCGGCTGGCGAAGTCTTTCCAGGCAACGTGAGCGTCGGTGATTCGCTGATCACTACTATTCAATGCTTCGGCAAGATCTTTGGCGGACAGGCGTCTCTGCCGATAGTCACGTGGTGTCGCTATTGTTCCGCCTGTGGTCATCACTGTTATGCTTTCTGCCATGTGTATGGCACCCCTCTCTGTGGTGTTATGCACGACTTCTTCAACGGCTCTGGGATTCCCTTGCATATGTGTCCCGGAGATATCCTGGTTGACATAAAATGAACCGCGCCGCAGGTGGGAGAGATCAGAGAAAGCGGATGATAGTCCGGAGACCCGGGCCGCGGCAGGTAACTGAACCAAGTGTTAGGAGGACGCGTTTTGTGAACAGATCTAATCCTGGACTCATTGGTGAACCGGTTAGATGTACGTGCAACAAGCTGCTCATGACGGTATTCGACGACAAAATTATCGTCAAGTGCAGCCGGTGCAAGAGATTTATGGTGCTTGAGACGAAAGGAATAATATCGATTCAGATTCATGACCTGGATGAGGAGGAGCTCGAGCAGCTTCTGCGGGGCACATTGCCCCCGGGAGAGGAGAACTGACTGCGCTTCCTTTTCATGATTCATAGGATCCGCCGGTGAAACGGTTGACCTCCTCCCGGGTGAAGCGGTATTGTGCCCCACAAAACTCACACTTGATCTCTTGGGGTTTGGTTCCCTCAGCGATTTTCTGCACCTCTTCGGCAGTCATGGACTGAAGAAGGTGAATGGCCCGTGCGCGGCTACAGGTGCAGTGAGACTGTACAGTATCACTTCCGATCTTACGAAACGGCAGATCCGAGATCAGGCTGCGGATCAAATCCGAGGGGGCACCGCCGCTTTCGATGAAACGGCTGACCGAATCAATTTCTTGGCAGCGACGGAGAATGTCATCGAGTGCCTCCTCTGCTTCCCCCTCGTCTTCATGCCTCATAGGAACCCGCTGGACGAGAAAACCTCCCGCCGCCTCAACGGCCTCGCTGCTGCCGATGAGGACGCCCAGTCCGGCGGCTGAGGGGACCTGTTCTGAGGTGGTGAGGTAATACGTCAGATCTTCGGCTATCTCACCGTTGAGCAGAGGGGCGGAGCCCGAGTAGGGAGTGCGGAGCCCGAAATCGTACGCGACGGAG
>PWGR01000159.1 GCA_003554565.1 Clostridia bacterium | reverse complement strand
AGCGTGTCCTTTGCCCCGCCGGTGGCTGCTTGGGTAAGTACACGCGTGGTCTCCTGGAACGAAGCGGCGGAAAGGAACGAATCGGTCGCCAGCGCCGCCTTTGTGATGCCGAGAAGCAGCGGTCGATGCGTGGCTGGTTCGCCACCCTCCTCCTCGACAGCGCGGTTTACGCGGACAAACTCATGGCGGTGGACCTGACTGCCCGGCAGAAGCTCGGTGTCTCCCGCGTCCACAATCTTGATTTTCTTCATCATCTGCCGGAGAACAACCTCGATGTGCTTGTCGTTAATTGTCACACCCTGCATCCGGTAAACGCGCTGAATTTCTTCCAGCAAGTGCGCCTGCACCTGACGATCACCCTTTACCCGGAGCAGATCGTGGGGGTTGATCACCCCTTCAGTCAGCTCGTGGCCGGCACTGACATAATCGCCCTCTGCAACCCGGAGAACGGAGCCTTCCGGAATGGCCTGCTTCTCCATTCCCCCTTCCGAGTCCACCACTGCGACGGCCCGCTTGCCCCCGCGAGTGGTCTCGAAACTGACAGTGCCCTCGCGATCGGCGATCAGCGCCTGACCCTTCGGATTTCTGGCCTCGAACAGCTCCTCCACCCGGGGCAGCCCCTGCGTGATGTCTTCACCGGCAATACCGCCGGTGTGGAAGGTGCGCATGGTCATCTGCGTCCCGGGCTCACCAATGGACTCAGCGGCGATAATCCCGACCGCCTCTCCCACGTTAACCGGCCAGCTCGTTGCCAGATCCCGACCGTAGCACTTGGCGCAGACCCCGTGCTTCGTGTCACAAGTCAGAACCGAGCGAACTTTGACGGAAAACTCGGCGCCGTACTTTTTACAAAGCTCCTCGATGCGCTCGGCGTGTTGCTCATCGATCATCTCATCGGCGGCGACCAGAACCGCACCGGTCTCGGGATCGATGAGATCCACGAGCGAGTAGCGCCCCACTGCACGCTCGAATACAGATTCAATCATCTCCCGCCCATCGTAGATCGGGGTCAGGGTCAGACCGTCATCAGTACCGCAGTCCTCCCGGTTGACCATCACATCCTGTGATACATCCACCAGGCGGCGCGTCAGGTATCCTGACTGTGCGGTCCGCAGCGCAGTATCAGCGAGGCCCTTCCTTGTTCCGTGCGTGGAGGTGAAGTACTCGATTACCGACAGGCCCTCCCGGAAGTTAGACTTGACGGGCAGCTCGATGGTGCGGCCGGAAGGATCCGCCATCAATCCGCGCATCCCGGCCATCTGCACTATCTGCGCCTCATTACCCCGGGCGCCCGACGCCGCCATCATGTAAACTGGGTTCTTCTTGTCCATGGCTCGCATGATATTGTCCGTCAGCTGATCCTTAGCATCGGTCCAGATACCTATCACTTTCTCGTGACGCTCATCATCAGTGAGCAGGCCCTGGCGGAACTGTTCCTCCACCTGTTCAACTCGCTCCTCGGCTTGCGCGAGAAGCTCGCCCTTCTCCACGGGAACCTCGATGTCCGAAACAGCAATCGTCAGACCCGAATTCGTGGCGTACTCGTAGCCCACATCCTTCATCCGGTCGAGCATCTTCGAAGTCGCGTCAGTCCCTACCTGCCGGTAACAGTCTGCCACCAGCTCCTCCAGACGGGAAGAACCGACGGTCTCGTTGATGAAGGAGATGTCTTCCGGGAATACATCGTTGAAAATCACCCTGCCGGTGGTCGTCAGCATCAGCTCACCATCCACCCTGACGCGGATGGGTTCATGCAGTCCGATCACACCGCGTTCATGCGCCAGCAATACTTCATCCGGCGACGCATAGGCGAAGGTCTCTTTTTCATCTACTTCCTCCAGCGGTACATCTGATATGGTCAGGTAGTAGACGCCCACCACCATATCATGCGTCGGCGTAACCACCGGTCGGCCGTCCTTGGGGTTGAGAATGTGGTGCGCTGCCATCATAAGCATCTTCGCTTCTGACTGCGCCTCAGCCGACAGCGGAACATGTACCGCCATCTGGTCTCCATCGAAGTCAGCGTTGTAAGCAGTACAGACCAGTGGGTGGATCTGGACGGCTCGCCCTTCCACCAGCACCGGTTCGAATGCCTGTATCCCGAGACGGTGGAGGGTAGGTGCCCGGTTGAGCAGCACCGGATGCCCCTCAATAACCTCGGCCAGCACGTCCCAGACTTCGTCCCGTCCCTGGTCCACCATGCGCTTTGCACTCTTGATGTTCTGCGCCAGCTCGCGCTCTACGAGCTCGCGCATCACAAATGGCTTGAAGAGTTCCAGGGCCATCTCTTTGGGAACTCCGCACTGATTGATGCGGAGATCGGGACCTATAACGATGACCGATCGCCCGGAGTAATCCACTCGCTTGCCGAGCAGGTTCTGACGGAACCGGCCCTGTTTGCCCTTCAACAGGTCGCTGAGGCTCTTGAGCGGACGATTGCCCGGACCGGTTACGGGTCGACCCCGCCTTCCGTTATCGATCAGTGCATCCACCGCTTCCTGCAGCATCCTTTTTTCGTTTCGGACAATAATGTCCGGAGCGCCGAGATCCAGGAGGCGCTTGAGCCGGTTATTGCGGTTGATCACCCGCCGATACAGGTCGTTCAGATCGCTGGTCGCGAAACGTCCGCCATCCAGCTGCACCATGGGCCGGAGCTCGGGTGGGATGACCGGCAGCACGTCCAGAATCATCCACTCGGCGTGGTTGCCGGATTTCCGGAAGTCCTCCACCACCTCGAGCCGACGCATAGCCCGCATCCTCCGCTGACTGGAGGCGGACTCAATTTCTTCTCGCAGTTCCTCCGACTGCTCATCCATATCCAATCGCTTCAGTATTTCCTCAATGGCTTCTGCCCCCATCATGGCACGGAATTGGTTGCCGAATCGTTCCCGCGCCTGACGGTATTCACCCTCGGTAAGAAGCTGCCGCTCAAGCAGACTGGTCTCGCCCGGATCTATGACCACATAGGAGGCAAAATACAGCACTCGCTCCAGATCACGGGGCGACATATCCAGCAAAAGCCCCATTCGACTGGGGATGCCCTTGAAATACCAGATGTGCGATACCGGCGCAGCCAGCTCAATATGACCCATTCTATCCCTGCGGACATCAGAAAGCGTTACCTGCACGCCGCAGCGCTCACACACGATCCCCTTGTAGCGGATCCTTTTGTACTTGCCGCACCGGCACTCCCAGTCCTTGGTAGGTCCGAAGATCTTCTCGCAGAAGAGTCCGTCTCTTTCAGGCTTGAGGGTGCGGTAGTTAATTGTCTCGGGCTTCTTTACTTCACCGTGCGACCAGGCCCTTATCTGCTCGGGCGACGCCAGACCGATCCGTATGGAGTCAAAGGCATTGACCTCATCAACATCAAACATCTCCGTCGTATCGCGGAAATCCTGAACTGCATCCATCTAGCTTTCCCCCCCATCGGATCCCGTTCTGCGATGGTCCGGCTCCGTTTCCTCGTCCTCACCGGTATCGAGCTCCAGACTCCTGGCCAGACCCTCAATATCCGCATCGTCCTCGGAATCCTCCGGCCGCTCCTGTTCCAGGTCGGAGGAGCGAACATCCACGTTGAGGCCCAGACTCTGCATCTCCTTCACCAGGACTTTGAACGACTCCGGAACTCCCGGTTCCGGAACGTTGTCACCCTTGACGATAGCCTCATAGGTCTTGACCCGGCCCACTGTATCGTCCGATTTTACCGTAAGAATCTCCTGCAGGGTGTAGGCGGCACCGTAGGCCTCGAGAGCCCAGACCTCCATTTCGCCAAAGCGCTGACCACCCATCTGGGCTTTACCGCCCAGCGGCTGCTGTGTCACCAGAGAATAGGGTCCAGTAGAGCGGGCGTGCATCTTATCATCAACGAGATGGTGCAGCTTCATCATATAGATATAACCCACGGTAACCGGATTATCGAAGGCCCTTCCGGTTCTTCCATCGCGCAGCTCTGCTTTCCCGTTGGCGGGCAGTCCTGCCTCCTCAAGCATAGCAGTAATCTCATCCTCGGTGTACCCGTCGAAAACTGGGGTGGCCACCTTGTAGCCCAGGGCGTTAGCCGCCCAGCCGAGGTGAGTCTCCAGGATCTGACCGAGGTTCATTCGCGAAGGAACACCCAGGGGACTCAGAACAATGTCCACGGGCGTGCCGTCGGGCATAAAAGGCATGTCTTCGTCGGGCAGAACCCGGGCCACAACGCCCTTGTTACCGTGTCGCCCCGCCATCTTATCTCCCTCGGACAGCTTGCGCTTCTCCGCAACGTAGACCCGCACCAGCTTGTTTACTCCTGGTGACAGCTCATCGCCGTTTTCCCGGGAAAACACCTTGACATCGACCACGACTCCGCCCTCGCCGTGCGGTACCTTGAGCGAAGTATCACGTACCTCACGTGCTTTCTCCCCGAATATTGCTCGGAGCAGACGTTCCTCGGCCGTGAGTTCGGTCTCTCCCTTCGGCGTCACTTTCCCGACGAGTATATCACCCGAACCAACTTCGGCCCCGATGCGGATAATGCCCGTCTCGTCCAGGTTCTTGAGAGTTTCCTCCCCAACATTGGGGATATCCCGGGTGATTTCTTCCGGACCAAGTTTAGTATCCCGCGCCTCGGATTCATGCTCCTCAATATGGATGGAAGTATACACATCATCCTTGACCAGACGTTCACTGACCAGGATAGCATCCTCGTAGTTGTATCCTTCCCAGGGCATGAAGGCCACCAGAACATTCCGGCCCAGGGCCAGCTCACCATCCTGCGTCGACGGCCCATCCGCCAGTACCTGCCCCGCCTCCACCTGCTCGCCGGTTCTTACCCTGACTCTCTGGTTAAAGCAGGTACCCTGATTGGAGCGAATGAATTTCTTCAGTTCATAGTACTCGCGTTCGGAGCGGCCATTTTTCTCATGCCGGAGAACGATCTCATCCGCCGTGGCCCGCTCAATCAGCCCGCCATGACGGGCGACAGTCAGAACACCGGAATCCCTGGCAACCTCCCGCTCTATTCCTGTTCCGACCAGGGGTGACTCCGCCACCTGCAGCGGAACCGCCTGACGCTGCATGTTGGCTCCCATCAGCGCGCGGCTGGGGTCGTCAGTCTCCAGAAACGGAATCAGCGCGGTGGCAACACTGACCATTTGCTTCGGGGAAACATCCATGTAGTCTACTTCATCCCGGGGCAGGACGCGAACATCTCCCGAGTACCGGACGGTTACCCGCTCGCTCAGCTTGCCCTCCTCATCCATCTCGGCATTGGCCTGAGCAATGACGGCCTCCTCTTCCTCATCCGCCGTAAGGTAGACAATCTCATCACTGACGATTCCATCTGTGACTTTTCGATATGGGGTCTCGATGAAGCCAAACTCGTTGACCCGGGCGTAAGTGCTCAGGTTGCTGATTACCCCGATGTTCGGGCCTTCCGGCGTCTCGATGGGACACATCCGGCCGTAATGTGAGTTGTGTACATCCCGGACATCGAAGCCCGCCCGGTCGCGAGTCAACCCACCTGGACCGAGCGCACTGAGACGACGCTTGTGGGTCACCTCTGACAGCGGATTGGTCTGATCCATGAACTGGGACAGCTGGCTCGATCCATAAAACTCCTTGATGGCCGCCACCACCGGCCTGATGTTGACCAGATCCTGCGGGGTCACCACATCCGCATCCTGAATGGTCATACGCTCACGGACCACCCGTTCCATGCGGACCAGGCCAGTCCGGAACTGGTTCTGAAGGAGCTCACCGACGGTGCGCAGCCGCCTGTTACCCAGGTGATCCTGGTCATCGGTCGAACCTACACCGCTGAAAAGAGTGGCAAAGTAGTTTACAGCGGCGAGGACATCTTCCGGTACCAGGCTCCGCTGGTCCATGGGTGGCCCGCCGTTGCCGAAAACCACGACGGGGTTGCCCTCATCATCCTCGACCACTGCCCGGTAAATGCCGGCACCGGCTATGCTGCGGGCCATCCTGCGGTTGATCAGATCTCCTTCCGACACCAGAACCTCGCCGGTTTCGGGGTGTACGATCTTCTCCACGGCGACGCGCTCGGCTATCCGGTGTCCAATATTGAGCTTTCTGTTGAGCTTGTACCGCCCAACCGCAGCCAGATCGTAGCGCTCAGTATCAAACAACATGGTCTCCAGCAGTTCGCGGGCATTCTGCTCTGTCGGCGGTTCACCAGGGCGAAGCCGCTCATAAATGAGCATGAGGGCTTCCTCCGTAGAGGTGGTTTCATCCTTGTCAATCGTATTCTGCACCATTTCGGTCTCGCCCAGAACAGCCTTGACGTCCTCGTCCCTCTCATGTCCGAGTGCCCGGACCAGGACACTGATTGGAAGCTTGCGGTTGCGGTCTATGCGCACCCGCAATACTCCGGCAGCAGTGCAGTCCATCTCCAGCCAGGCACCGCGATTGGGGATAAACTTTGCGCTGTACGACGCACCGCCCGAGCTGTCTTTTTCATCGAAGTAATAGACTCCCGGAGACCGGATCAGCTGGCTCACGACCACTCGTTCGGCACCGTTAATCACGAAGGTGCCCCGATCAGTCATGAGGGGGAGATCGCCCATAAAAACTTCCTGTTCTTTTAGCTCGCGCGTCTCCTTATTTATCAGCTGGGTCCGCACACGGAGAGGCGCCGCGTACGTAACGTCCCGCTCCTTACACTGTTGCACATCATATTTCGGGTCATCCAGGAAGTAATCACCGAATTCAAGAATCAGATTGCCCGTGAAATCTTCTATAGGAGAAATATCGTCAAAAATCTCGCGCAATCCCTCATTGAGGAAGTGTTCATAGGACGTGTGCTGAATATCGATGAGATAAGGCATCTCCATCGGTTCCTGTATACGAGCGGAAGACAGTCTCGTACCGACCTGAAGCGGATGGGCCATGCAGTCTTCACTCCTTTTCGGGTGGCATGAAACACTAAAAGAACCCCATAAGAGTCCATCTGCCTGTGACTCCAATTTAGGTTCCCATTAACATCATGTATCGTGTCAATTCAGTATCACCAAAAATGGCAGCAATTATGCGCCCTGGCGATTCTTGCAATCGAGCCCGCCTTTCAAATTATGAAGCTAACAGCAATCTTGTATGTTACCACAACACTCTCAGCAGGTCAAGGGCCGGGAAATACGAGGGCGAGGAAAGCACCTTCTGCATACAGCGGGCTCTTCCCTCGCCTCCTCAACATCAGCGAACTTCGACTGTGGCCCCGGCTTCCTCCAGCTGGCTCTTGATATCTTCCGCTTCTTCCTCCGGGACATCTTCCTTGATGGGGCTGCCCTCTTCCGCAGCCTTATCAACCAGGGCCTTGGCTTCCTTGAGACCGAGGCCGGTGATCTCACGGACCACCTTGATGACGGGGATCTTCTTGTCCCCATGGTCAGTGAGAACTGCATCAAATTCGGTCTTCTCCTCGGCTTCATCTTCGGCACCTTCTGCTGCTGCTCCGGCTGCGGGAACAGCTGCCACGGCCGCAGAAGCCGAGACATCAAACTCCTCTTCGAAGGCGGACACCAGTTCCGCCAGCTCCGTCACCTTCATATCTCGGACGATCTCGAGTATCTGTTCTACCTTTTCGGACATCTATTCTCACTCCTTAAAAGTAAGTAAAAGCAAAGCAGCATCCAGGGCAATCAGCCGGCCTTCTTCTCCTTTACCTGTGAGGTCACCAGGCTGAGGTCGCGCATCGGTGCCTGCAGTACCTGCGCCACCCGTGTCATCGGAGCCGCGAAGCAGTGGGCAATCTTGGCGAGCAGTTCCTCACGTGACGGCAGGTCAGCCAGCTGTCGGACCTCCTCACTATTGAGCATCTCTCCGTCGGAGATCCCACCCTTGATCTCCAGCACCCCATGTTCCTTGGCGAAAGATTTGATCCTCTGCGCGGGCGCCACCGGATCATCATAGGAGAGGGCCAGGGCAGTGGGGCCTTCCAGCATGCCATCATCCA
Organism: Clostridia bacterium; assembly: GCA_003554565.1. Classification (GTDB taxonomy): domain Bacteria; phylum Bacillota; class Sulfobacillia; order SLMV01; family SLMV01; genus PWGR01. The sequence goes on along the minus strand of PWGR01000159.1, from coordinate 3,138 downwards.
GGGCAATTCCCACCTCATCCAGGGCCCTGCCCAGGAGCGTGTTCTTGACCACACGGTATTGCACCTCATTCTCGCGGCATTCCTCCCGCAGTTCCTGCGCCTTCTGCACATTGAGGCCGCGGAAGTCCACCAAAACCACGGATGAGGCATCCTGCAGCATGAGCGTCAATCGTTCTACTTCCTTGATCTTCTCTGGTCGTACCATTCGGGCGTCATCACCTCCGCTCCATCCGCAGTGCATATCGCCCGCACATGACAGAAAAGGAAAAAGCCCGCTGCCGAGACAGTGGGCCACAAGAGCACACTTTTCGTCGGGGCCAATTCGGGCCCCTGCACGCTGCCTCGGTAGGCGACATCCCCCTCGGGACATCATTATGCGCACCCGCACCTACTGTCTGGGGCGACTATTCTGCTGTGAAATCATAACAACACACTACAATAACACGCCGCGATTATCAACCCGGAATCAGCGTCTGCGGGTTCACCTTGACTCCCGGGCCCATGGTGGTGGCAAGCGTAACGTTCAACACGTACCTTCCCCGCGCGCCTGGCGGGCGAGCCCGGACCAGTTCTTCAATCAGGGCACGGAGGTTTTCAAGCAGCTGTTCCGAAGAGAAGGACTTCTTGCCCATGGGAACGTGTATATTTCCCTGGCGGTCGGTTCGGTACTCCACCTTGCCGGCCTTCACCTCGTCAACTGCCTGCCCAACGTCCTCAGCAACCGTGCCCGACTTCGGGTTGGGCATCATCCCACGCGGCCCCAGGATGCGGCCCAGTTTCCCGACGACCGGCATCATATCGGGGGCGGCAATGGCAACATCGAAGTCCAACCAGCCGTCCTCTATTTTCTCTGCAAGGTCCTCGGCGCCGACGTAGTCGGCACCTGCGTCCTCGGCCTCCCTGGCCTTATCTCCCTTGGCGAATACCAGTACCGTGACTTCCTGCCCGGTGCCGTGGGGCAGCACCAGTGATCCCCGCACGATCTGATCCGCATGCCTGGGGTCGACGCCCAGCCGGACGTGACACTCCACCGTCTCATCAAAGTTGGCGTGTGACGCCTCTATGGCCAGCTCCACAGCCTCTTCCGGCTGATAGAGTCGCTCGCGGTCGACTTTTCCCCTGGATTCCAAATAAGCTCTGCTTCTCTTCGCCATTTTATCTCCTCCTAGTGGTACGAACGGAAAACTATCCTCCCACAGAGTTCATAATCGACTCGTTATTCACCGACAACTTCAATGCCCATACTGCGTGCGGTGCCCTCAACCATTCGCATGGCGGAATCGATGGACGTAGTGTTCAGATCGACCATCTTGGTTTCAGCAATCTCGCGAACCTGGTCCCTGGTCACGGTTCCGACCTTCTCCTCCAGGGGGTTGCCCGCCGCAGTGTCTATGCCGGCTGCACTCTTCAGAAGCACTGCCGCCGGGGGAGTCTTGGTCGTAAATTCGAATGAGCGATCGGCGTATACGGTGATCTCCACCGGAATGATCATACCGCCCTCGTCCGCCGTGCGGGCATTGAACTCCTTGACAAACGCCATAATATCTACACCGTGCTGCCCCAGGGCCGGCCCCACCGGGGGGGCGGGCGACGCCTGACCCGCCGGAATCTGCAGTTTGATTGCTCCTATGACTTTTTTCGCCACTTGGAAACCTCCCTGCGCGCCGTAGCCGTCAGACTACATCTTTTCTACCTGCGTAAAATCGAGCTCTACCGGGGTCTCCCGGCCGAACATATTTACCATGACATGCAGCTTACCCTGCTTGACGTCGATCTCGCGCACGGTCCCCACAAATCCATCGAACGGACCGGAAGTTACGCGGACATTTTCGCCCACCTCGACGTCAATCTTGGGCATGGGCTTCTCCTGAGCCATCCGGTTGCGTATTCTGTCCACTTCCTCGGGCTGCAGAGGTACGGCGGTCGTTCCAGAGCTGACGAAGCCGGTTACCCCCGGGGTATTACGCACCGCGTGCCATGATTCGTCAGTCAGCTCCATACGCACCAGGATGTAGCCGGGGAAAACCCGCTCCTTCACAGTGGTCTTCTTGCCGTTTTTCACCTGGATGTGTTCATCCGTGGGCACGACCACTTCGTACACGTAGTCCTCCATGCCCATGGACTCAATCCGCTTCTCCATTCGGCGTTTGATGGACTGCTCCTGACCGGAGTAGGCGTGCACCACATACCACTCACCGCGGGTATCGGTGGGATCCATTTCCGGCCTCTCCTCGACAGGCGCAGCTTCTTCGGAGCCCGGCTCCTCTTCCATCTTACCCTCGTCACTCAGGTCATCGGGCACTGTCATCTCCTGTGAGATCTCCAACCGGAGATCTCTCACCTCCCATCAGATCAGGTAATAATGAGCCGAATGCCTGCAGTGCTGAGTGTGTCTGCCACCCATATGATGGCAGCGACCAGCGCCACGGAGAAGAGAACGACTCCGGTGTACGTCGTGGTCTTGTCTGCATCTGGCCAGACCACTTTCTTCAGCTCGGCACGAACTTCACGTAAAAAACGCCAATACCTACGCAACACGTTCAAGGAACTCACTCCCAATGAATAAAGGTGGCTTGCGCGACGGGCGAAAGCGGAGGTATGGCAGGCCCGGAGGGATTCGAACCCCCATCCCGCGGATTTGGAGTCCGCTGCTCTGCCAGTTAGAGCTACGGGCCTGCGTGTGCCTCTTATCTTCCCCTATCTTACTACGCCGCGCGCCTCGAAGCAACAATCATACAACTCATCGCGTTTCGCGGTGAGTCGTATGCGCCCGGCAACGCCTGCAGTACTTCCTCAGTTCCAGCCGACCACTCGTATTCTGCCGGTTCTTAGTGGTGGTGTAGTTCCTGTTGTTGCATTCGGTGCATTCCAGGGTAACTATGACCCGCAATAACACCACCCTCTTCCCAAAGCTTTACGATGACTCCGTGAAGTCTATCACAGCACTTCCTGGGTGTCAAAATTGCCTCACTCGATGATGGAAGTGACGACGCCCGCGCCGCCGGTCCGACCGCCCTCACGAATGGCGAATCGAACACCCTCCTCTATCGCTATCGGTGTGATCAACTCAACGTGCATCTGAACGTTGTCACCCGGCATCACCATCTCAACACCCTCGGGCAAACCAATTGAACCCGT
>PWGR01000143.1 GCA_003554565.1 Clostridia bacterium | reverse complement strand
GAAGCAGAACGGGCCGGCCGCAAGCGTCTCCCATTACAGATACTGACAGAAATCTTAACTTTCTTGGCAAACACGGCGCCGGCTAGGAAGACCCAATCAACAGAGCAACTGACTGGAGGCGGGCAATCATTCCGCCGGTGTTAATACTCTCTTAGCTAAAGGCTCCTTCATCTTGTGTTAGCTTGCAACTTAGAGGCTGAACCTTCGGCAGCAAGGGGGTCGGATGCAGATGAAGAGAGTCTCAACTATCGCACTTACTCTGATCACTTGCCTGGTGGTACTGACCATCGGCTGCGAGCCCGCAGCGACTCCAGAGGGACCCGGGCAACCCGAAGGACCCGAGGAACCCGAAGACGCTGACGCAATCCTGTCTGACGAAGATGAATACCTGCAGGCCGAGGGAGATGGCTGGCAGATTCTGGGTACCTCGATGGAGTTTGAACCGGAGGTCATCGAGCTGGAAGAGGACGTTCTCGACGGTTACGTGCTCGAGGTCTCAGTTCGTAACACTACCGATAACCCAGCCGACATACTGGTTACTGCCGAGAGCCTGGAAAACGGCGTGAGGGACTCGGCAGCTACGGACGAACCGCTGCCGGAGGAGGCAGAAACCGTCCTTGAACTGAGTTTTGCCGCAGAAAAAGGCGATTTGCCGCCAGAGGAAGGTATGGCGATAGCGGTGGAACTTCTGGAAAGATGAGCCGACCGGGAATCAAAATCGCAAGGGCGCGGCCCGCTGAACAGAAACCGAGGTTTCCGTATCCTTGCGGTATAGATGACCACAAACTGTATTCAGATATGGAAGCCCCCATAACGGCGGCCCTGACCGATCGCGCCATAAGCCTTTCGTCCAGGCATTCCCCCTCCTGAAGGAATGGATATCGCCACGGGGGCTTCCGTTTTTGACCACTGGACAAAGCCACTGCCCGGGAGACGGTCTGGGAAGCTCAGAGCCGATTCTGAAAGGATGGTCTGTGAAGCCCAGAACAAGGATCGGGGTCAAAACCCCTGCGTGTTCGTGACCGATTGCCGCCTTCAATGTCATGGTCAGAAGCAGGGCGAAAATAGCCATAAAAAGTCAATGAACCGGCTTATGATTACGCATTGGGTAGGCTATGCCCGGGTTGTACGGGGTGAGGTGTTTGCCCTCAAGAGGCAGAAGTTTGTCCTGGCTGCCAGTGCAGTGGGGCAAAACAACTTCTGGATCCTGACAAGACACCTGCTGCCCAATGTGATGGCCTCGGTAATCGTCCCAGGGATTCCGGGAGTGGCAACACATCTTAATATCCCTGCATATGGCCAGCTACCAGCCCCAGGATTACCCCGATTAACCCGGCCACGATTATTGCCGGCACCCCGACGGCAACCGAAACCCGGGCCCCATAAATGATCCGGGAGAGGAGGCATCTGCTCATGGTGTCCGTGCCGAGTGGATATTCTGCACTTCCATCCTCCGCCCATGCGGTGGGCGAGATGCGACTGCAGGTCGTGCACGTAGGGATCATCAAGAGCCACCGGGGCTAAAAGGGCCGTGAGCACCACCAGGATGACAATCCCGGCCCCTACCTTACCGGCTGGCAGGCAGACATCTCTGCACCTGTTTCGTGCTGTGACAGCATGTAGACACCTGGATGTAGCTGTTGCCAGATCGGCAGCTGTACAATGGGGGGGGCGCCCCTAAAGAACCGACGCAATGGAGAGCGATTCGGCGTAAAGATCCAGCAGGAGCCGCCTCATGGCCTGATGGTCATTCAACTGTGGATCATGGTGCATCAGCACATCGGCCGCCTCGGTTACCGCGCACTGGAACCTGGAGCTGGTCAAGTAGCGGGAAAATATCAGTCGCGGCATACCGTGCTGGTAGGCGGAGAAAAAATCGCCGATCCCGCGCAACTTCATGTCCGCCATGGCAATTTCCGTTCCATCATCGGTACGCTGCAGCATATGCAACCGTTCCCTGGCCTCGGGGCTCGCACCCTCAGTAAGAATCAGGCAGCAGTGGCCCCTGCGCTGCCCCCGCCCGATCCGACCCCGCAGCTGATGCAGCTCCGCCAGGCCGAACCTCTCCGCGTTTTCCACCACCATCATCTGCGCCCTCGGTATATCCAGTCCCACCTCCAGAACCGTCGTGCCCACCAGGATATCTATATCGCCGGCGGCGAATTGGGACAGCAGGTTGCGGCGCTCCTCCCCTGACATCCTGCCGTGCACCGCAGCTACCGCGGTCCGCGGCAGCGCGCCCGCAATACGGCACGCAGCAGATTCTACACTCCTGACGCCCTCACCGGAATCATCTATGGAGGGGCATATGACATAGACGCCACCCCCACTGCGCACACAAGACTGCACCCGGAGCAGTATCTCCTCGCGGTGCGCCTCCGCCACTACCTCGGTCGTAACTCCCCCACGCTTCTCCGGACGCTCATCGATGGTGCTCACCGATACCCCGCCGAGCATGACGCCGGCAAGGGTGCGGGGTATGGGAGTGGCGGACATCAGCAGCACATCTGCACAGGGGTGAGCTCGCTGCAGCTTCGCACGCTGCTGCACGCCAAACCGCTGCTGCTCATCGATGACCAACAGTCCGACCCGCTGGAGGTTGCGATCCAGCAGGGAGGGGGTTCCGACTATGACGTCGGCGTTATCCCCGGATTCTTCGTCCTCCGCCGTCAGTGATGAGATGCTCAGCTTCAGCGAATCCATATACTCCCCGAGTGTTCGGCGGTGCTGCTCGGCCAGGAGACGGGTGGGCACGAGCCACAGCGCACGCATCCCGCTCTCTACGGCCAGGAGACTCGCCCATGCTGCCACGACGGTTTTTCCGCTGGCGACGTCACCCTGCAGGAGCCGGTGCATCCGGCGGGACGCCCTCATATCCTCTTTAATTTCTCCCATGGCTCTCCGCTGCGCATCGGTGAGCTGAAAGGGCAAAAAATCAATGAATGAGGAGCTGAGAACGGGATCGGCGTCATGGGCAGTTCCTGGTTCCTGTCTCCGGGCCCGACCTGCCGCGCGGAGCGCGATGTGAAACAGGAGAAATTCAATAAAAGCCAGGGACAGCCGGGCACGCTCGGCGTCTTTGAGGGCGGTGGGGCGATGCACGGCACGGACAGCACGGGGAAAAGGCATCAATCCACGCCGCCGACGCAGGTTCGCCGGAAGAACCGGGGATACGCTCCCGGCCACCTCGTCCAAAGCACGCACAACCAGTTTTTCGATCATTCCACTGCTGAGTCCCTCTGTCGTAGGATATACCGGCCTTATGTCGCTTCTCGCCGAAAGGCTGATCTGCCCCCCTGAGGACCTGAGGCTTTCTCTGCGGGATTCCCATTCACCATATATACTCACCTCAACACCGGACCGCAGCTTCTGTGCAAGCCAGCGGCGGCCGAACAGGACTGCGCGCGCATCGACCGAGCCTGATCTCACATCAACTACGGTCCGCGGAACTCCCCCGGTGCCCCGATGTCCGAACCCGGTAATCTCCCCACGCAGGGCAAAGGTGGCGGGCGCTCGGGCCCTGGGATCTGCAGGAGGGCGCCAGTCCTCGTAGCGGAGTGGCAGGTGCAGGAGGAGATCGGAGATGGTCCGGATGCCCAGGCGGGACAGCTGCTCTTTCCGGGCCGGACCCACTCCGCGGAGATTTGCTACAGGTTTCTGTGCGGGCTCCCCGGAAACAACCAGCATCGGGAGACCTCACCTCAAAGCAGCAATGAAGTGATAGTGGTCCTGCCCACCAAACAGGACCTCGATCTGCAGGTCTCCGTACCGGCCGTCTACATCCCGCTGCAGCTTCTGCACGGCCGATTCACTCACCATAGAGCCCCAGAAGATGGTCAGATGACTGCGCGAATCCTCGCACTTATCCAGCAGGTCAAGCAGTACCTGCACAGGAGAATCACCCACAACGGCGAGCTCCCCGTCAGCGAACCCGATGATATCACCGCGGCTCAGTGAAAGACCTGAATAGTTGCGATCATCGACGGCATGAGTGACTTCAAGAGCCTTTACCCGCCGTACGGACTTGCTCATCCTGCTATGTACTTCCTCGGGAGAAAGCTCGTCCCGTTTATCGGACACGGCCATGAGTGCAGCCAGGCCCTGCGGAATGTTCTCAGTCGCAACAACAGATACATTCCCGCTGGACAGCTTCTGCACCTGTTCGCAGGTCAATATCACATTAGGGTTGTTGGGAAGAAGGAATATGCGGTCGCACTGCACATACTCCTCCACTGCCTGCAGGATATCCTCTGTGCTAGGATTCATGGTGGGACCACCTTCCACCACGCGAGTCGCCCCGAGGCGCATGAATGTCTCACGCAGTCCGGGTCCGGCGGCGGTGGGGATAATGGCCACCGGGTTTTCATCCTGCTGGTCTGCAACCTGACCCAGCGACTGATGCTTCATGTTCTGAACCTGCGCATCTACCAGTTCACCCCACTGTAAACAGCATTTGAGCACTGCAAGTGGGTCGGCGGTGTGGATATGAACCTTGGTCAGCTGACCTTCATTAATCACGATTAAACTATCACCGAATTCATCCAGGGCTGCTCCCCTTTCAGCCCCCGGCTCGTTCGGTGCGTCCAGCAGCAGAACGACATCATACGGGTTATCCAACGCCACTTCTGCACTTTCTCTTCCCGGCACTTCTTTGCGAACAGCTTCCCTTTCGGGCTCGCCTGCCCCGCGGGCAAGGCCGATGAGAGCTCCTTTTAGAATGCACACCAGGCCGCATCCCCCTGCATCGACGACCCCCGCCTCCTTCAAGACGTCCAGCATCTCAGGGGTCCTCTCGAGGGCCTCACGCGCGGCATTGAGCGATGCGCGAGCCACGCTTACCAGATCGCCGCCGCGGGCGGCATCTTCCTCACCGGCGGAACCTGCCTCCCGGGCCACCGTCAGAATTGTTCCCTCAACCGGCCGCATCACAGCACTGTAAGCTGCCTTGACTCCGGAGTTCATGGCAGCGGCGGCTTCGACCGGTGAGCACTTATCCATGTCCTGCACGCCGGAGGCAAAGCCCCGCAGCAGCTGGGACAGTATCACACCGGAATTGCCGCGCGCTCCCATGAGTGAACCGATCGACACCTCGCCTGCCACCTCGCTCACTTCGGCGTCAGGTACAGACACATGTTCAACTGCCGACTCCAGGGTCGCGACCATGTTGGTGCCGGTATCACCATCGGGAACAGGATAGACATTGAGGGCGTTGATCTCCTCGCAGTGTGACCTGAGGTTACTCAGGGCAGCAACCAGCATACGATGCAGCAATTCGCCAGTGATTTCTGTGGGAGCTGGTGTTGGGTCAGTCATCGATCGACGTCACCTTCACTCCGCGCACATGCACATCGACTCGCGAGACCGGTATCCCGGTGCAGTGACCGACCACATATCTGACTTTCTCTCTGATATTCCGGGCCACCTCCGCAATGTTGACCCCATAACCGACTATGATATTGACGGTGATGACCAGCCCCTCCTCATCGGTCGGGGCCCGCACGCCAACTCCACGGGCGAGATTGTCCTGTCCCAGTGCGGCAGAGATCCCGTCCTGTATATTCCGCGCGACCATACCGGCCACGCCGTAACACTCGGTTGTGGCAATACCGGCCAGATTGGCCACGAGTGAATCACTGAGCGTGATGTCGCCGACATTTGAGTCTATATGATGGGTCATATCTCGACCCCTTCCACCTCGTATCGGAACCCCCCGGTCTCTCGACGGGGCGTCCTTTCACTGATAGAATACTCAGTGTAAACTTAGTATATCTTCTTACAAAACACAATCCCTGGAGGCGACCAGCATGGCCAAGCGATGTGAAATCTGTGAAAAAGGGAAATTGAGCGGTCACCGCGTAAGCCACGCAATTAACCGCAACAAGCGGACCTTCAAGCCCAACATTCAGAAGGTGCGGGTTAAGATGGATGGAAGGGTAAAGAAGATTAACATCTGCACCCGGTGTCTGCGATCGGGGCGGGTGGAAAAGGCCCTGTGATCGATGATCGACGATGAACGCGTCCGCTCGACTTGGCGGACGCGTTCGTGGTCCCGACTCTCATCTCATCCCGAACAGTCCGAGTACAAAATGAAGAATCCTGCCCAGAAACTTTGGTACCCTTATTACCGCTACTTTCATTCTACTCCCCCCCGCGTATTCAGCCATTCAACGAAGTCTTTACCTCTTCACGAGAAATACGCCCCCGACAATCAAACCGACGCCCAACGCGACTGGCCAGAACCAGCCCGGTAACATGAGCGCCAACACCAGTGCGCCGGCGCCAATCAGGACGGGGCCCAGCCACTTTCTCCTGTACCGCCAACCCATTCCCATCCGCCGCATCTCCCAGCCTCCTCGGCTCAATCAGTATATGGGTTTCAGCGGATTTCGTGCAGGTATGCGGCAATCAGCTTCCCCGGAGAGTGCGTACAGCGGCCGCAGGGTCGTCGGCCGCAAAGAAACATGATCCAGAAACCAGAAGGCTTGCCCCGCATTTTCGAAGGGTGGCTGCATTCTGCAGGTCGACACCTCCATCGACGGCAATACGCACCTCACGTTCCCCGATCACTTCAGCGGCGTGCCGCACTCGATCACCAGTGCCGGGGATGAACTCGCCTCCCGAAAAGCCCGGGTTGACTCCCATGATAACAACCTCATCCGCGACATCCCGGATGAGATGCAGGTCCTGAAGTGACTGAGCGGGAGTGTACGCAACTCCGGATAGACATCCGAGACGTCGAACCTCCTCCAGTAGCCGACGACAGTGGGGGGAGGTCTCCCGGTGAAAGGCGATGATGTCCGCACCAGCTTCGGCGAAAAGGGGAATGATACCGGCGGGATTATCCACCATCAAGTGAATCTCCAGCCCGAGATGTGTATGGCTGCGGATTGATCTAACCAGCTCGGGTCCGAAACTCAAATTGGGAACGAAGTGTCCGTCCATCACATCAATATGCAGAAGATCAGCTCCGGCCTCCTCGGCCATCCGGACCCCCTCCACAACCTGGGCAGGGTCGGCGGACAGGATCGAGGGGGAAATCAGCACCCTGCTCATATCGTGCCACTCAACTGCTACAGACACTGCTATAACCTCCCATTCTTACTCATCCCTGAGCGTGATCGCCTCTATGGGTGAATCCCCGCTGTACACGAAGACGCGCGCAGCCTCACCGGACCAGTAGACCGGGATGTCCAGCTCGGTACCGCCCTGCACCCGGTCATGAAACACCACCCGGGCTGACTGACGCCTGTCGATCAGCTCCACCCGAATGACCTGCTCGTCAGGTTCAGATGGGACAGAAACGGTAATGACATCCTCATTCAGATCCCGGTCCGACCCCTCACTTACAATCAGCGTTACCGTATCACCGGCGGCCACTTCGGTCCCGGGATTGGGATCCTGCTGCACCACTAAACCAGACGGCAGGTCGGCTGATTCGCGAACCACTCGCACCCGCAAGCCCTTATCCTCCATATCTTCTCTTGTCGGCTCTTCCTCCTCGCCGATGTATCCCGGCAGGGCAAATGGACGGGGCTCGGGCCCCTTACTGATCTCAAGAAGTATCTCGCTTCCGTGCTGGACCCGGGCTCCGGCCTCGGGAATTTGATCGATCACGCGTCCCGAGGGAATCTCATCGTGGTACTCTTCTGCAAAATCAACCGTCAAACCGACATTCTCCAGGGAGACCTGGGCAGACAGCCGGGACTCACCGGTCACATCGGGCACTCCGCCCTCCACCCAATGGGGGCCTTCACTCACAGTCAGTTCTACTGTCTGGCCCCGGCGAACTTGATTGCCCGATCCCGGTTTCTGACTGAGGACGTGATTCGCCGGCACCTCGTCGTCATGACTCGAGGCGACAATCTCTGCCTCGAGTCCGTGCTCCACCAACACCGCCTCTGCTGTGGGTACCCGTTCTCCCTGTACGTCGGGCACCTCAACTATGGGGACGGCAAACCAGTCCCAGACCCAGTAGGCACTGTATCCAACCACCGCACTGGCGGCCAAAAGCAGCAGGATCCAGATCACCGCGGTCCAGCCCCATCTGCGACGGGGCAGCTCAAGCTCGTCCTCCTCAAACTCCATATCATTTGATCTGTAAGCCTCGGAGTCCCGACTGCGGTGCTCTGAGACCGCCGGGCCGCGCAAACCACGCTCACCCATCTCACCGGGCGTACGGCCTACCACGCGCGTGTCGTCCATGCCCTGGTGTGTCCTCCCCCTATCGGTGAGGGACCGTCCCTGGCGGGCGGCTTCGAGGGCCTCCCGCATCTGGCCGGCACTGGCAAAGCGATCGGTCGGGGCCTTGGCGAGAGCAGACATGATCACATCACTCAGGGGGCGCGGGATATCCTGGCGCACACGATGAATTGGCTCCGGTTCATCATTCATCTGACGAAGTGCCACGCCAATGGTACTGTCACCATCAAACGGGACAGCACCAGTCAGCATCTCATACAGCACAATGGACACACTGTACAGATCCGAGCGGGCATCCGTGTGCCTGCCGCGCGCCTGTTCGGGAGACATGTACCGCACAGAACCCACAATCTTGTCACCCGGAACGAAAGTACCTGTGCCCTGCGCGCGGGCAATTCCAAAGTCCGCCACCTTTACTCTCCCGGATTCATCCACCATTACATTGTCCGGCTTGATATCCCGGTGGATCACGCCGTTTTTGTGGGCTGACTCCAGTGCACTGAGTATCTGGTCAGTGATTGCAAGTGCGTCGTCCAGGTCGAGCGGGCCGTGCTCTGCTACGATGCTCTTCAGGCTCTGTCCCGTCACAAGCTCCATGATGATATACGATATTTCGAGATCTTCATCCTGACCGACGTCATATATGTTTACAATGTTGGGGTGAGAGAGTCGGGCGGCAGCCCGCGCTTCACGACGGAAGTGCCGCAAAAACTCTGCATCGTCGGCATACTGGTTGCGGAGGATCTTAATCGCCACGTCGCGGCGCAGGTAGGAGCAGTGAGCCCTGTAAACTAGTGACATCCCGCCGCTTCCGATCCGCTCCAGTATCTCGTATCGGTCCCCCAGGATCCTTCCTATCACCTACCAACTCACCCCCGACGAGAATGCATCGCGATCTGCGTTCAAGTAGAGTCTCTCTCCCTGGCGGTGATGCGCCTCCGGAGCTGCCCGCACCCAGCATCTATATCCAGGCCGGATGATCGCCGCACCGTCGCATTCAAGCCCAGGTCGGTCAGAATCCGGTAGAATCTGGTCAACGCATCCTCCGATGATGCTGAGTAATCCGAACCCGGAACGGGATTAAGCGGAATCAGGTTTATGTGGCACTTGACGTCAGCCAACAGGATGGCCAGCTCCCGCGCCAGCTCCGGATAATCGTTCACTTGTTCAATCATAGCATACTCGAAGCTAACTCTTCTCCCCGTACCCTCTGCATATTCCTTACAGGCAGGGATTAGCACCTCCAGCGGGTACTTCTCATTGATGGGCACCAGTCGATCTCGCAGATAGTCATTAGGAGCATGCAGCGAGACCGCCAACGTTACCGGCAGATCCTCTCTTGCGAGCCGCTTCATCTCCGGAACTAGCCCCACGGTGGAAAGAGTGATCCGTCGGTAGCTGATACCGGCACCGTCCTCCCCTCCAAGCAGGCGAACTGCCCGCAGGGTGTTGGAGTAGTTGAGAAGCGGCTCCCCGCTGCCCATAAAAACTACATGCGAAATACGTTCGGACCCCGGGTCGAGGCGGCGCTGGATTTCAAACCACTGGCCGGTTATCTCCGCTGCAGTAAGATCGCGGGTGAAACCGTCCATGCCGGAAGCACACAGTGGGCAGCCAATGGGACATCCCACCTGCGTCGACAGGCAAACTGAGTTGCCATAGCGCCGCCTTATGAGAACCGATTCGATTATCTCACCGTCGCTCAGCTGCAGGGCGATCTTCTCCGTACTGTCCCCATCCTCACTGCTGTCGACGATCTGTAGATCGTTGACCCTGGAAGTCTCCCGGAGCCGGTGCCGGAGGGCGGACGGCAGGTTGGTCATGCGAGAGAAGTCATTCTCCCTGTGCTGATATATCCATTGCATGACCTGCTGCGCGCGGTAAGAAGGCTCCCCCATCTCCGTCAGCAGCTCACCGAGCTCTTCCTGTGTACGGCCCAAAAGGATAACGCGCTGCATCTATTTGCCAACCCCCTCGCTTCGACGTAGTCTGGCGATAAAAAACCCATCCGTGTCGTGCAGATGCGGGAGCAACTTCACAGTGCCGCTCTGCTGCCGAATACCGGCAGGAAAGCTGCCGGGAAACTCATCGCGGCAGAACTCCTGTTGTTCCTGCAGGAACCGGTCCATGACATCCTCATTTTCCGACGCCAACAGGGAACAGGTGCAGTACACCAAGATGCCGCCGGGTGCAACCAGTCGCGCTACGGCCCGGAGGATCTCCCCCTGCAGCTTCTGCATACGCTCAGCAATTTCTTCGTCCCGGTGCCAGCGCGCATCCGGGTGACGGCGGAAAATCCCCGATCCGCTGCACGGTGCATCGACAAATACCAGGTCGAATTCCCGCCCGTCGAGTGGTAGTGACCTCGCATCTGCCTGCTGCGTACGTACAATCCGCAGTCCAAGGCGACGGCAGTGGCGATGCAGTACATCCAGCTTGAACTCATGCAGGTCCACTGCAGTTATTTCTCCCTGGTCGTCCATCACCTCCGCCAAGTAAGTCGTCTTTCCCCCACGCCCGGCGCAGGGTTCAAGGACCCTCATACCCGGCTGCGCTCCGGCCGCTGCAACCGCCAGCTGGGATCCTTCACCCTGTACTGAAAAGAGTCCGTCCTCGTATTCCTGAAGGGCGTGCGGGGAGCCACGCGACCCCCAGTAGAGCGCATGCGGGGCCCACCGGCCACAATCCGCCTGCATGCCGGCCACAGCGAATCGCTGCAGCAGCTCCGACCGTGAGATCTTTCTCTGGTTAACCCGTAGATTTACAGAAGGAGGACGGTTATTGGCACGGCATATCCGCCGGGCCTCCTGTACCCCGTATTCTTCGATCCAACGCCGCACCACCCACACCGGGTGGCTCTCGGTTACGGCAATCCATCGCACCGGATCGGCATCTCGGTCCGGGTACTCGACGTCACTTCCCGCACGCGCCGCATTTCTCAACACCCCGTTCACCAGCCCGGAGGCGCGTCTGCAACCCGCCCGTCGCGCCAACTCCACGGCACGGTCGCACGCCGCGTAAGCTGGAACGCGCATGTAGCGCAGCTGGTACAGGCCCATACGCAAGATATTGCGCACCGGCCTATCCAGATCGTGCACTTCATACCGGATGAACTGCGCGAGTACGTGATCCAGTTCAAGACG
>PWGR01000247.1 GCA_003554565.1 Clostridia bacterium | reverse complement strand
CTCCCGCCTGCACAATAATTGTGTCCTCCACCCTCAGTGGCTCGTGCAGGGCAGTATGACAGTGTCCGCCCACAATGACATCGATGCCCGCAACTTCCCGTGCCAATTCTTCGTCCTCCGGCAGCCCGGAATGTGTGATTCCGACAATAATGTCCGCGCCCTCCTCCTTCAGTCGGGCAACTGCTTTTGTGGCAAACTGCAGCGGCTCCTCAAACTGTACTGGATCGGCGTTGGGTGAAAGAGCAATTGCATTTTCGCCCAACAGAGAGAAGAACCCGATATCCAGGTCAAGTCCTGCCGGCGAGATCACGGTGGTCATCTTCAACTGCATCTGCACCAGGGGATGTCCGGCGGGAAAAGCTGCATTTCCGGAAAGAATCTGTGTATCCTCGTGGGCCCCCGGGTAACCCGCTGCCTCCAGGTACTCCGTCAATACGTCGGGCCCGTAGTCATATTCGTGGTTACCCAAAATGACCAGGTCGTATCCCATGTGCTGCATCAGGTCAAGCTCGGCAGCTTTGCCCTCGAGTGCCAGCCAGGCAAATGGGGTGCCGGCCATGAAGTCGCCGGCTGAGATCACAAGGACGGGTTCTTCGGGGGCGATTTCGCCCCGCATGGTTTGCAGGGCCCCGGCCAGGCGAGCAAATCCTCCCACTGTCGGGTCTCTGCCCTCCGGGTCGTAATCCAATGAGGGCGAATGCGGCAGCAGGGCGGAGTGTTCATCATTGGTGTGTAAAATGGTGAAATGATGAACGTCCGATTCGGCTCGCGCCGGTGCGCTGCCGATGATGACAACTGCCGCAGCGATCAATAGCGCCGTGATAATGAGAGGAGTTCTGTTCATGTCCCGCCTCCCGTCTCTGATCCTTTACACATCGCCGCACACAGTGCGGCGCCTTCCGCCGGGGTGAGAAGTGGACTGGCGATGCCAATATCTGCGCATTCGGACCACAACACGGCACAGAACCACCGCGCCAGGGATGGCCTCCCCCGCCAGCTCCCGCCCACGATGTGTACTGCATCGGTGACCTCTCCTCCCCGTCGCCTGAGGCTGAGTACAAGAGAGGCCAGGTCCTCAGCAGCCCGCCGCAGGATTTGCTCCGCTACGGATTCTCCAGACTGCGCGGCGGCAAATACCTCCCGCGAAAAACCCGCCACGGCAGAGACATCAAGGCCCCATGGCTGGTGCACAACGCATACGAGATCTGCGGCGCGCCGGACCCTGTAATGGGACAGGGCGCGCTCCAACAGAAGCGGGGCATCATCCCTGCCCTCCTCGTGCCGCACGGCGGCGCGCAGACCCTCCCGGCCGATGGTAAAGGAGCTGCCCTCGTCAGCGAGGATCCCCCCGTGCCCCCCGGCGCTCAGCCACCCGGCGCCGCTTCGCGCCACCGCGACGGATCCCGTGCCGCTGATCACTGTTGTCCGCCCGGTGAGCGGCAATCCGGCCGCCCAGTGCGCGGCCTCCGCATCAGACATGACCCTGCAGTCTGCCCGGGCAAAGAAGCTTCGCAGTGCGCCCTCTGCCCTGCCTCTGCGGCCCCGAAGTACTGCCCCGGCCAGGCCTGCCGTTGCCCTGTGCACGCTGTCTCCCGCTCGATCACGGGCCCGTGCGCACACCTCCCGCAGGGTGGCCACTACCCTTTCGTCACTGTCGCCGGCACCCAGCCAGTTTGCCGGTGGTCCCTGCATCTCCCACACAGTATTTACCGTGGTCGAGTCGGGCACCTCGCACAGGACCGCATGTGTTTTGGATCCACCACCATCTATTCCCAGGTACAGTCTGCTCATTATTACCTATGTTTCCTCCCCACGAAAGCGCCAGGGAAAGGCAGCAAACTCACCCACCCGGCCCAGTCCGACCCGCCGCGATGCCTGTATGCGGATGGAGGAACGCCTCCCCTCTGTGATCAACAGAGGCGCGCGGTCGAATTTCAGGCCGTTGCAGCTGCGGTCGACTGCCAGCGCCTCGCACAATTTTCCTGGGCCGTTGGTCAATTCGGGATTGGCCGCCCCACCGACCAGAGCGCTGCGACCACGTCTTATCGCCATTCGCTCGAGCCCGCGTTCCGGCCTGATAGCCCTGATCAGCACTGCCTGTGGCTCCTCCCGTCGCAGACACACCACGTTCAGGCAATGGTGCAGACCGTAGATTAGATATACATATGCGGTGCCGGGAGGCCCGTACATCGGCTCAGTGCGGGCAGTCCGGCGGAAGCCAAAGGCGTGACATGCCCGGTCCAGCACCCCGCAGTACGCCTCTGTTTCCACAATCGTTCCCCCGCTCAGCTCCCCTGCACAGCTCCGGAAAAGCCGTGCTCCAACGAGTGTCCTGGCCAGGGAGACTGCATCCATACCGTAGTACTGAGACGAAAGCGCCCGCATGACTCTCAGTCCAGCGACACCTCACCTACTCGTGTCTCATCGGCCCATTTGATTGGAGTATC
This sequence comes from Clostridia bacterium, assembly GCA_003554565.1. Lineage (GTDB taxonomy): Bacteria > Bacillota > Sulfobacillia > SLMV01 > SLMV01 > PWGR01. The sequence continues at coordinate 8,982 of PWGR01000247.1, read as the reverse complement.
GAATTTGCTCGATAGTTTGGTGATCTCAGCGATTATGTCTTCAGCCTCATCGTCCTCTGCCAGCACGGGGCGTCCCCTGCGGCTGCGGGGCAGCTCCCATCCCAGTGTTACGGGATGAAGGATGATGCTCTGCAGCCGTCGGTCGCTGAACTTCACCTCAGGCATTACTGTCCGCCAGAACATCTCGGCGGACGGGAAACCGCTGGCATCGCGGTCAGTGCGCCGGTCGTAGAGCTGATCGGGTGTTGACTCCAGCGACAGGCCGTAGCGATCGTAGATTTCGTGCGGCAGCCAACGCACGCTCTCATTCTGGAAAATAAAGTTGCCCAGACTGTAAAATATCGGGCGATCATTATAAATCTCGATCCCCCGCAGATAGTGCGGGCCGTGTCCGACAACTGCATCTGCACCGGCGTCGATGGCCTGCCTGGAGAACTCCCGCACAAATTCGGCCGGCTCCCGCAGGTCGCCAACTGCTGATTCGTGCGTGTGAAGGCTGAATATTACCCAGTCGGCCTGACGGGCAGCCCCTTCAATAGCGCGGAGGTTGGCTTTCAGATCATCTCGATGCGGCTGTGTCTTCACCCGGTACTCTTCGCCGGCGACAAACTGAAAGTCAGCACCCGGCAGATCAAAGACATCACTGCAGCCCTGCGTTTCGCGGGAGAATGCCGCGCTGCGGATCCGCTTCATCTCCTCCAGCCCCAGCTCCTCACTCATCTGACGGAGATGGTCGATTTCTCCCGCCGGCACCTCCATCGTCGTTTCGTACCGCAGGGGATTCAGGCCGGGCCTCCCCGGCAGGTCCGGGCGCTGTTGGCCCGCCTGTGCCCCGGGTGGGAATGTGGAAGATGCTGAGATGATGGCAGTCCGGCCCGCGGAAGTATCCAGGTATGCCGGTGACCGGGCCACTGCAAGGTTCTCCCCCACCCCGGCGTGAACCATACCCCGTGCGTCGAGATGAGCACTCGTCGTCAACAGCCCACCGAATGACCAGTCCATGGAATGATTATTGGCGCGGGCAAACAGATTGAAGCCGGCCCACTGCAGGTCGTCTGCTATGATGGGATCACCCACCACATATGTTCCCCCACTCATGGCCGCGGGATAGCCCTCATAGTTGGTGAGCAGCCCCTCCAGATTACTGAAGCTGATATCAGCTTCGCGTATAATCTCCAACATTTGTGTAAAATTTGCTTCATTGTAGGGCTTGAGTCGGCGGGTAATCAGGCAATCCCCCGTCAGCACTACTGTCGACGTCTTTCCTTCGTCTGGATTGTGCATCGCTATCTCCTTTCCACCTGCTGCTGAAATTGACCCCGGTGTGCGGCACTGATAGCATTAACGCGGAAACGGAGGTGACTCGATGCTCCGCTCGTCGCGCATTGCAAGGCTGGCCCTGTTGATAGCCATGGGTGCAGTACTGCACTGGATAGAAAATGCATTCCCCATACCCATTCCGGTTCCAGGTGCTCGCCTCGGTCTGGCCAACGTGCTGACGTTGTACGCGCTGTGTGCCTGGGGCCTGACCGAGGGGACGTATGTAGCGGCCGGTCGTGCATTTCTGGGTGCACTTATAGGCGGCACGCTCGGCACACCGGCCTCTATCATGAGCCTCTCCGGGGCCGTTGTGGCGGCGGTGGCCATGCATCTGATCCTTCTGCTCCCCGTGGGACTTGTCGGTACGAGCATCGTCGGCGCCCTGTCTCACAATATGACGCAGCTCTCCGTTTTCGCTCTTATGACTCTGTATCCAGGTGTTTTCGTCTATGCCCCATACCTGATACTCCTTGCCATACCAGCCGGGCTGGTCACCGGTGTAATAGCGGTTCATCTCCTGAAATACCGCGGCAGCATCGATGCCGTACGCGCAAGGCTTCACTCTTCTGAAGAAGGCTGATCGCACAGCGCCTCCAATTCCCGGCCGATCTGGGGGGCCCTGTCAGCAGGCTTTGCCACGGCAAACACTACGCGCTCACCGGCCAGCGTACCGATTATGTTCTCCCAGTTCAGGGCGTCAATCGCTTCTGCCACCGCCTGTGCGGTGGCGGGCAGGGTGTCGATAACCAGCATGCAGTCGCTGTGCCGCACACGCAGCACCGAATTGTGCAGGGTGTGCAGCAGCTGCTGACTGATATCGTGCCGCTGTACTGTGGACGATTCGGCGTAGTGGTATGTCCCAGAGTCGGTAGGGATCTTGACTAGCCCCAATTCCTTTATGTCCCGCGATACTGTGGCTTGGGTTGCCTCAATTCCCTCCTGCCGCAGTGCTTCGACGATTTCTTCCTGTGTGCTGATGTTCTTGTGGTGCAGTATTGATAATATGCGCATCTGCCGTCTCTTCTTCACTTTACTTCCCTCCGTCGATAGTCGTCCGGGACGACTGAGTGTCTACACGTTCGCAGTTATCTATTCGTTTTCCACAGGGCATATCCTGCTGCAGCGCCGGGTGGGATTGGAGCAATCTCGACTCTCGCCAGCTCTTTTGTTATGCGCACGGAAAATCGGGAGGAGCGACAGGGCAAGCTGGGGGCCCGGGGAGGGCCCCCGACCATCTACTGCGGCCCGTCTATCGGCACGGTTCGCTCACATCCGCATTCAGGGCAGCGACAGAGGTGCACACACTGCTGCTCCGGATCGATCTCCTTACTTTGCTCCTGATATGGGCTGTACGGTCCGTAGTAATCGTCAACGGGCCCCAGATCCTCGAGCAGTGCGCCCGAACCGCAGTTGGAGCAGGTTCGGGCAAGACTCTGCATCCCGTTGCACACCGGACATCGAGACAAGGGTATTCCTCCCTTCGCAGTTTGCCGTATTAGCATCCCACCAGGCTCTGGATCTATTACGGCTCCCGTGCCCCGAAGATGGCTGATTCACCGGTGGTCGCCGAGGGCGGCCCGCCCACTGTAGATAATCCCTCGCTGCGCGTCCACCGTGATTTCGTCACCTGGTGATATATGGTGCATGGCGTCCTGTGCGCCCACCACCACTGGAATTCCGCGGTGCAGACCGGCGAGAGCGGCGGGCGAGCTCAGTCCGGGTTCCTCGGCGACAATGGCTGCGACGCGCTGCACCAGGGAAGCAAATTCTGGCTCCCAGCTCGTAATGACCAGAATATACCCCGAGTCCGGCTCGGGATCAGCTTCACCACCGCCCATTGCGACGAGGGCGCGACCGGTGGCGTGCCCGCTCCCAATCCCGGTTCCCCGGCAGAGAACAGTACCCAGAGTTCTCACCTGCACCGAGTCAGTAGTTCCAGGCCCATCCGGTGCCCCGCTGGTGATTACCACCAGGCTGCCCGGCGATACCAGCTTGTGTCTGAGAACTGCCTCCTGCGCCGCGGCCACCACGTCGTCGGCCTCTTCCTCCACCGTCGCGCTTACCCCCCACACCATGGCCAGCTGCCTGGCCACGCCCGGTGATGTGGTCACGGCTCTTATTGGCGCCGGGGGGCGGTATCTGGCTATCATCCGGGCAGTATATCCGGAGCGGGTGGGTGTGAGTATTGCCTCTGCCTCCAGCTGTCTGGACATGTTAACTGCTGCACCGGCCACGGCATCGGTGACGGTGTCCACTGCTGAAGGATCCCGGGACTGTGCGGGTGGTGCCCATCCCGCCTCGGTTCTCTCAGCGATACTGCGCATGACCTCGACTGCCCGGGCGGGATGGTCTCCCACGGCGGTCTCCGCCGACAACATTACGGCATCGGTGCCATCGATTATCGCATTGGCCACGTCGCTGGCCTCCGCCCGGGTGGGGCGGGGACTGTGAATCATGGACTCCAGCATCTGCGTTGCAGTCACCACGGGCACGCCCGCATCATTGCAGCGACGAATGATGTCTTTCTGGATGAGGGGAATGTCCTCAGCCGAGTAGTCGGAGCCCAGGTCACCTCGTGCGACCATCACACCGTCGGCGACGAGGAGTATATCATCCAGTGACTCATATCCAGCCAGCGTCTCGATTTTTGCCATCACTGCCGGTCCGGGCTTTCCCTTTCCCGTCTCATGCAGGTGGTCCTTGACTTCCACTACATTCTCCGCTTTCTGCACGAAGGAAAGAGCCACCCAATCAACCCCACACTCCACTGCCAGGTCCAGATCCTCGCGATCTCGCTGCGAGAGAAAGGGAAGGTCCAGGCGAATGCCGGGAAAAGCAACCCGATCCCCCTCCTGCACGGATCCACCAGCCATGCAGCGGGCAACCAGGCTGTCGGAGTCAAGAACCTGTTCGACAACAAATTCAGTCTTGTCATCGCCAATCAACAGCGAATCCCCGCCCGATATTCGCGCAGCGAAGTTTCCCGTAGAAAGGTGGATCTCCCGCATTTTTCTATCGGGGCGTGCAGGCACCGGCCCCATAACGGGGTGAGCAGGTGTATCTATTGCAGTTATGTGAACCAGTTCGTCCTGTTTGAGCCGGGTATCTTTTCCCGATGAGGCTATGCGGACCTCCGGGCCGCGCGTGTCAAACATAAGAGCTGGTGGACGGTCCAGGTCGGACTCCTCGCAAAAGAGCCTGCGCATCCTGTGAGCCAGCTTGCGGTGCCAACCGATTTCCCCGTGTGAGAGGTTGAGACGGGCGATGTCCATGCCGGCCCTGTACAGCTGGATCAGCGATTCGTACTCCCCGCACGATGGGCCGAGTGTTGCTACGATCTTGGTTCTGCGCATGTCATTCCCTCCTTCAACACGGCAGGCGGTCTATACTCCGAGCTCAAGCAGGGCGCGCGCCGCCCGGAGAGCCGTGATATAGTCAGGTGCCGTATACTGTACCGTCAGGGGATCAATTCTCTTTGCGCCCGGCAGCAGGTGTGATCCATCCGCACGTGAGGTGGTATTGAATTGTACCGATATGACCACCGGTACATCTACCTGAAACGCCTCCGGTAGTTCTCCGGAGAGCGCCTGTCTGACCCCTTCGTAGATGAGGCGCCGGGCCTTCTGTGGGTGCAGCGATCTGGCTGCCTGTCGTCCTACATGCTCCTTCACCTGCGCCGTCTGTACTCCCGGGATCAAGTCCTCGGCTTCCGTTACCGTACAATCATCGCCGCTGACAAATGCAACCGGTACACCGTAATGCCCGGCAGCGGCCGCGTTCATTCCAATCTCGCCGAGTCTGCGTTCATTCACCCGATACTGCAGCACCGAGCCGGTATAAGTGTGATTTAATACTCCCGGAGCTCCGGCCATGCAGTGATAACCGACCATGAGGACCGCGTCGTAGGAGTCATCGAGGCCTTCCACCATGCTCATGGGTTTGGGACTGCCCGAGATCAACTCAGCCCGCGAATCCAGCTCCTCTATAAGTATGTTGCGCATGGAACCGTGACTGTCGTTGACAACCACCCGGTCAACTCCCTCATCAAATGCCGCGGTCACAGCCGCGTTGGTCTCCGCCGTCATGAGCTTTCTGAAACGATCGTAATCCTCACCATTGTGGAAAGTCTCTTTCCAGTTTACGACACCCGCGATGCCCTCCATATCGACCGATATATAAACTTGCAAGATAACTCCTCCTGTCCTTCAGATTTGCCGTCATCTTGTGTATTCTCCCCATAGAGACATGTTACCTCCCGCCGCATTTGGAGGAAAATGCAGCGCTGATCCGGAACCAGTAGACGGTACCAGCGCTGAAGGCGCATCCTAACCAGAAAGGATGACTTATGTTGATGAACGACAGTGATCGTAAGAATCTGGGATTTTCCACCCGTGCCATTCACCCGGTGAGACGAGAGGAAGACGACGGGATCCGGCCGCATACTCCCCCCATATATCAGACCTCCACATTTCTTTTCGAGGATGTCGACCAGGGAGCGCGTCGTTTTGCCGGGGACGAGAGCGGTTACATATACTCCCGTCTGGGCAATCCCACTATCCGCATCCTGGAGGAGACTGCGGCTGACCTGGAAAACGCCGGGGATGGAGCCGCTTTCGCCTCCGGCATGGGTGCCATAAGCGCTGTGCTCATGCAGGTTCTCTCCTCGGGGGATCACCTCGTGGCCAGCCGCACCCTGTACGGCTGCACGTACAGTCTGATGCAGGGAATACTACCGCGCATGGGTGTGGAGGTGACTTTTGTCGATGCGACCGATCTGTCCGCTATAGAATCCGCCCTGCGCCCCAATACCCGCGCATTATATGCAGAGACCCCGGCCAATCCCAGCATGGACCTGGTAGACCTGGAGGGCTTCGCTGCGCTGGGCGAGGAGGCGGGAGTGCTCACCATCGTAGACAACACTTTCATGTCCCCTTACCTGCAGCGCCCTCTGGACTGGGGAATCGACATCGTAGTTCACAGCGCCACCAAGTACATCGGCGGTCACGGCGATGTTGTTGCCGGCTTGGTCGCCTCTGACGCCGAGTTCATCGCTAGCCTGAAAGGGGAAGCCATGAAGGACATCGGGGCGATAATCGGCCCGTTTGATGCATGGCTTTTGATCCGCGGGCTCAAGACGCTGCAGCTGCGCATGCAGAGGCACAGTGAAAACGCGCAGTGCATTGCCGAGTGGCTTGAGGAACACCCCCGAGTAAGAAAAGTCAACTACCCGGGACTTCCTTCCCACCCACAGCATGATCTGGCGCGCAAGCAGAATCCCCGCGGACTGTTTGGCGGGATGATTTCCTTCGAGATGTGCGGCGGCTATGAGGCGGGACGTGACCTGCTGAACGGGGTCCGCCTCTGCACCCTGGCAGTCAGCCTCGGCGCTACTGATACGCTGATTGAACACCCGGCTTCCATGACTCACTCAACCATAGATGAAGAGGATCAATTGAAGGTCGGCATCACCCCGGGCCTGGTCAGACTCAGCGTCGGTGTGGAGGACTGTGAGGATCTGATTCGCGATCTTGAGCGCGCGATGGAGAAGCTCTAGCGCCAGCGAGACAGGAGCTCACACATCCATATGACGGTGGCTGCGCCGCCTGCCGCGTCTTTTGCCTGAGGCACGCAGGCTGAATACAGACGATTGCACCGGTTCGCGGGTCTGCGCGGAAAGCTCGCGGTACAGTGCGGTGGTCAGGCGTGCGGTCAGGCGGAGCGCGTCATCCTCCTCAATTCTTACGTGTGATTGCTGACGCAGGGAAATAGTCCGCGTTCCCCCCGGCAGCGGCATCACCTCTTCAGCTTTGAGTCCGAAGCGGGCGAGGTCGGTGATGAGCAACAGAACAAACACAGGGCAGCGCACTCGCTCGATCCCATGTGTCTCTTCTGTCACAGCTGGAGCGCGCATAACCCGGCATATGCCGAAAAAACGGCGGAGGTTATGGCCGGTGTACAGAAAGAGGCGATCTCCTTCCGCTACATTGACGTGGCTTCCGGGAAACCACACGTACCGCTGACCCCAGGAGAGGTGACGTTTCTGGGTATAGGGTGCATTCTTTGCGCCGACTGTCTTGATCCAGTCTGCCACAGTCCATCCTCCTTACGCATACCACGAGTGACCTTTCACCGTATACACCGTGTGGCATCTGCGTTCCTTACCGCGATAAGAAGCCCCGTCCACCACCTCAAACAGCTCGTCTGTGCTTTCAGCATCAGCGGGATAGGAGGCCACACCCACGCTGACTGTAAACGGAATGTCCGTTTTAACGTCATCAGTGAGCACTTGGAGAAGCCGCCTGGCCACACGAAACCCGCCGCGGCTTTCGGTACCGATCAGGATGGCCAAAAACTCGTCCCCCCCGTAGCGTATGATGGGGTCATCCTTACGGCACACCCGGGACAGGGATGTCGCCACACAGCGAATAACTGCATCGCCCGTTACGTGCCCCAGGGAATCATTTATTGCCTTTAGACCATCGATATCGACGAAGAGAAAGCAAAACGGAATCCCGCGGGCCACCAGTTCACTTCCCCTGCCTCTCACCCATTCGGCAAGAAAGCGGTAGTTGTAGACCTCGGTCATGCCGTCGCGCAGAGCGGCCTGACGGTGCTGTTCCACCTGGTGTGAAAGTACGAAGGCACTGCGCATGCTGAGTATCAACACGGCCAGAAGGACAGCAGCAGCAAATCCCTCGTGCGCGTAAAGCACCGCACTGGTGAGCGCGAGTGCGTGGTAGAGCATCGCGGTAAAACGGCGCTGTTGCCAGTAGACCCCGGCGAACTCCAGGACAAAAGTCCCGTCACCCCGGAGCGCAAATCCCGCGGCAACCAGGGCGGCATTTGCGACATCAAAAACCAGGGAGCCTGCGACCAGCGGAATCGCGGCTCGGCTGAGCGAGACAGCCCCCACTTGTCCTCCCAGCAGGACAAACACCACGAGCCCCAAAAGGACACAGAGGCTCTGCTGGCCGAAATTGAACGCTGAGTCGCGAATCGACCGCTTCCTCCGCAGGGCCAGGACAACAGCTGCGGCCAGAACCAGCCACATCGCATGGACAGGGCCGAGATTGACCATCACCGCAAACAGGACCATGTAGCCCAGGTTCAGGGATGCCTTCCCAACCGGGACTTCGAGAAGAGCACCTCCACAATACAGCAGCGCGAGGCCTAACAACTGCAGGCCGTCATCCGGAGATGGCCCACCTGTGGCCAAAGCTGCCGTGACGAATGCGCCGATCCCGATGGCTCCCATGGACCAGCGATAGACGCATTCTGTCAGATTTGTCGATCGGTGCACTATCTCCGGCAGTGTCTCTCCCCTCCCCCACGTCAGCCGCCCTGCAGCTTCTGCCCCGGCAGCTGCGCCCGGGCCGGTGCGGGGCTCGAACTACTTCACGAAGGATACGTCCAGCAGGTGTGTCGAACACGATATGCACGGGTCATATGCACGTACCAGCATCTCCAGGGCAAGTGTAATGTCCTCTTCTGAGCGATGCATTATTTCGGGAATCAGTGCTCGCATATCCGCCTCTATATTGCCGAGATTCTGAGCCGTCGGAATGATGCAGTTTGCGTCAACAATGGTGCCTTCGTCGTCAATTTCGTAATCGTGAAACAGCACGCCGCGTGGGACCTCGGCTGCCCCCACGCCCCGACCCG
>PWGR01000074.1 GCA_003554565.1 Clostridia bacterium | reverse complement strand
TGGTGGATAGAGATGATTCGGTGGCCGGTAATGCTATATATGCACTGGCCCAGCGTTTGCTCGATGAGCTGCTGGTGGCCGGTTGATCTCTGACCACCCGCCATTTTTCCCGGGGGGAATATGCTTGACAGCAGAGATGCTCGCGGATATCATAGAAATGAATTATGAACATATGTTCATAACAGGGAGGGATTGAGATGCCGAGGCCGCCGAAGAGGAGAACGGTGGATTCGCTGCCCCGACATGATTACTTCAAACCACCGGGCGTACCACTGACCGAGTTGGAGGAGCTTCGGCTCAGTGTGGATGAACTGGAAGCAATCCGGCTGAAGGATAGGGAGGGTTTTAATCACGAGACCTGCGCGGAGCGGATGCAGGTTTCGCGTCCCACATTTCACCGGGTACTGGCCTCGGCTCACAGAAAGGTGGCGGAAGCCCTCACAGAGGGAAAAGCGATCCGGATCGAGGGAGGTCGTTTTCGACTGCGCGGCGGATACCTGTGCCGGCGCTGCGGGCAGATGGTACGCGAAAATGGATCTTCCGGTCTGATCTGCCCGAAGTGTGGTAGTGAGGACATGGTGCAGCCTGCTTCCCGGCGGCGAAGGCGACGGAGGCGGCGCGGTGATTCCGGCGGACGGGGGTGACAGCTTGTGCAGGAAGTGCTCCGGGATGCGAAATCGCTGCTCAGGAGGGAAAATTACCGCTGTACTGCGCAGAGGGAGGTGATTCTGGAACTCCTTGCGCGACACTCCCGGCGCCACTATACGGCGGAGGAGATACACCAGTCGCTGCGCGATGAGAACCCTCAACTGGGACTATCAACTGTGTATCGGACACTGGTTGTTCTGGAGGACGTTGGCCTGATCAGACGACTGGATGTGGGTGATGGAGTTTCCCGGTACGAATTTGACGCTGATGATGCCGCACCGCATTGCCATCTCATCTGTATCCGGTGTGGGGACGTCAGAGATATTGCCTGTCCTGTGCCACAGGAAATGCAGAGCTTGATTGAGGCAGAGAGCTTTCAGATAACTGATTACTCCATGTCCTTTTTTGGAATGTGCAGCCACTGTACCCGCCGTGTGCGGGACGGTAAAATAGGCGATCCAGGAGAGGACATACACCTGATGCAGTGATGATGGCAGCTGCCGCTTCTGATATCTGATTGGCCATACTCGATTGCTGCTGGACAGATTGACTGCTCGAATTGTGCGAAAGGAGGTGAACACGATGCCTGCAGGAGACAGAACTGGCCCAGAAGGGCACGGCGAAATGACCGGACGCGGTCTCGGCCCCTGTGCGGGCTATGATTACCCGGGGTATGCAGCGGGAGCGGATCCCCTTCCGCGTGGCCGAGGCGGGCGAGGACGGGGCTGGCGTTTCCGCAATGTGCGCCGGGCCACGGGTCTGCGCCGCTGGCAGCGTCCCTATGGGACGCCTCCGGCGAATCGCGAACGGCCGGAATCGCTGGAGGATTACGCCCGGCGTCTGCGAGAGGAAGCAGAAGCTGTGGAGAAAGAGATAGAAAGGCTAAAGACGGACGAGGGCGAGGAGTAAGACTTATCAGGGTCGGTTCCGGCGGGAATTGCCGCAGCTGCAATTTCCCGCCGCTCACCATCGTCCGCCTGCATCATTGTATCACGTCGGTGCCTGGGCCAGAACCCGACCCGCAGAGCGGCAGCAGGAGGTATAGCCGCAGGGTGGAAAGGGCCCACAGCAAGAACTCGCCATCTTCCCCCGGCAGGGTTACACTGACTGCCCGAACATCATCCCTCGTAGCTGCATCTGGCGGCAGTACGCCATGACATCTCTGCGAGTCGCGGAGACTGCCGCGCTGTGTAAGCTGCATTTCTTTGTGCGGCCCTTGAGCGAGGAAGTCGTACAGTTTGCAATGCCGCTTATCTGCTGTCCGTGCTATAATCTGCTGTGAGATGGGTGCCCGGGCTCCGGATCGGCCCGCTGCGGGTTACGCTCCAGTGCTCGGTGGCACTGGAGGTCAGCGTCAGGGAAAGGAGAGGCGAAATGGAAACTCTGTCGTATCTCGCGCCAATTGCTTTTGTGTTTGCGTTGAGTGCACTTGCGCAGTCAAGTCGACTCCGCAGGGAGCTCGAGGAACTGCGAGGGCAAGTAGAAGAGCTGCAGGGTAAATTATAACTTTGTGCCTCCGGGCAATATGATTCGTGTACCAGTACATTTCTGTGAGTGAGGAGTCAACCGATGCAGGTTCTGACCGAAATAATTTCGGCTTTTTTACAACTTCTGCTCTTCAGTCTCATACCTCTTACCTATTACTGGGTGAGACAGCGGACGCTCTCAGGATTTCTGCGCTTTGTCGGGTTGTTCACCCCGGTCTCGCGCGGCTATGCGTATGGGTTGATTGTGGGCCTGCTGCTGTTTGCTTCCACTTCATCGGTGTTTTACGTTTTTGACCTGCTGGAAGTACTCAAGTCCCCCGGCACAATCAGCGGAAACATTCGTGCCCTCAACGGTGGCTGGGAGACGGCGGCAGTGGTGTTTATCGCCTCTGTCATTACCACCGGTCTGTCCGAGGAGGTTCTGTTCAGAGGGTTCATTGCGAAGCGGCTGTTTGACATTGTCGGGTTCGCACGCGGGAATCTGGTGCAGGCCCTCCTGTTTGGCGTGCTACACGGCATCATTTTCGTGCCGGTGGTGGAGGGTCCTGCACCTCTTGTGGTGCTATCTGCCCTCACCGCAGCGGCAGGTTACCTGATGGGTTGGATTAACGAAGAGAAGGGAGGAGGGAGTATTGTCCCGGGCTGGTGTGCGCACGCCGTGGGCAATGGTCTCGCCTTCTCTGTAGCGGCCTTTCTCCTGTGAGCCTGTCAGCGCAGTTTGCAATGGCCATTTTTCTGGTATATCCTGGGCCAACGGCCAAATGTCAACAACATGTAGTGTTTTTGACCCGATAAGATCTTTCTTGCGGGTACTGCGATGATGTATAGTCCGAACATAACGTCCGTGTTCGTTTGCCGACTGTTTCAGGAACATACTGCCCGGCCGGGGAAGGGGCGCCCTGCTCTGTGAGAGAATCGCGTGCTCTGCAGCGAATTATGTAGCCCTTCCGGCCGAATTATCACGGGCTTGAAGTACTGAGTGGACATTTCTTATTCTGGCCACCACGATCGGCGAAAAATATCGGCCGTAAGACTTAGCGACGCGGCGCCAATTCTTTGAGAATGGGGGAGGATTCTTGTGAACCGTCTGCGCCCTGTTTCAGCATTGATGGTGGTGCTGGTTCTTCTCTCTGCACTTGTTTTACTGCCCGGGGACGCCGGTGCGCGGAGCCTTAACTACCGCCTGGTCGATCACGAAATCATTGGGGAGGGAACGCGCCTTCTTCGCTATGATCTCGTGCTTGAAGGAAGTACCCTGCCAGTTAGAAAGATTGCCGTTGATCTGCAGAATCCCCATGTGGAAATTCAGGCAATGCACCCGAAGGAAGGGTTTAACCAGAGACAGACGGTGCGGCAGATGGCGACCGAGGAGGATGCTGTGGCCGCGGTGAATGCGGATTTCTTCCACCTGACGCGTCCGGCAGCTCCGCTCGGGCTGCACGTGCAGGAAGGCGAGATCCTTTCCTCCCCATCTGCGACAAACACCTGGCTTGGCTTCGGGATAGATCAGGAGAGGTCTCCCCACATTCGCAACTGGGGGATTCGGGGTGAAATCATTTTGGGCGGAGTCTACCGACAGTCCCTTGAGGGTTACAATCAGACTTACCGTCACGGTGGCGGCGTTTATCTCTTCGACCGGACCTGGGGAGTTGAAGTGTCTTCTGTGTTTTTCTCCGATTCCGTTCTGCAGGTGACGGTGCGGAATGGGGTGGTTACCGAGATCAGAAGTGACGATGACTCGATCTCTGTTCCTCCGGACGGATTCGTGGTAGTTGCGGACGGCGACGGGGCCGAGTCCCTGCAGCGTCACCTTCGCAGGGGCACCAGTATGGCCTTTAACGTCGATATTGAACCGGAGATGGCACTGGACACCTCAGTGGGCGGGCATCTACTGTTGGTGAAAGATGGACAACCGGTTGATCCCTCCGATCTGTCTTCTCCGGGTGCAGCCCGTGCCTCTCGCACCGCTGTCGGTGTGGATGCGAGCGGCAGCGAAGTCTATCTCGTCATAGTGGACGGGACTCCCGCTCTGGAGGGGGTGACCATGGAGGAGCTTTCAGTGCTTATGGGTCAGTTGGGTGCCGAGCGCGCGCTCAATCTGGATGGTGGAGGGTCATCCGCTATGGTTGCCCGCAGCCTCGGTGAACTGGATCTGGGCATGGTCAGCAGCCCGAGACACGGTTTCGAGCGGGCGGTTCCCAATGCGATCGGCATTTTCAATCGCGCACCGGAGACGGATCCCTCCACCCTGTTTCTCCGGGGAGCGGAGGGTCTGCTGATAGGTACGGAGGCCAGCTATGAGGTGTCTGGACATGATGAACACTATCACCCGCTCAAGATCAACCGGGATGATCTCCAGTGGGAGGTGTCAGACGACGAGCTGGCGGAGGTGAGCGACGGTACCATGCTGGCAACCGGGGCTGGTGAGGTCAATCTGCGGGTTTCTCTGCCGGGCGTCACGCAGGACAAGACGGTCAGGATCTTCGGGGGTGAGGACATTGCTGCCTTTTCTGTTAACCCGGGCGAAATACGCTTGCTTCCGGGGCAGCAGGTATCCCTGAGCGCCGAGGTCGAGACCGTGACAGGAGTATCCATGGAAGCCGGACCGCAGACTGTGAGCTGGGAGGCAGATATAGGTACTGTTGATGACAACCGGTATCGTGCCGGGGAGGAGGACGGCTTCGGGACGCTCACTGCCGAAATAGATGGCCATGTAAAGGAGGTACCCATCCGCATCGGCGGGAGACGGGAACCTTTCTTCACTTTCCAGGACTGGCAGGAGGTCAGTTTCCGCAGTCACCCGGAAGATTTGCCCGGCAGCTTTGAAGTGGAGGATCATCCGGACTACGTTTATCAGGGGGAGCGATCCGGTCGTCTGAACTATGATTTCAGCAGCCAGGTCGACGGCGTTATGATCGCCTACGGTCAGCTCGGCTCAGGTCAGATCTCGATGGGTACGAACAACCTCGGAGTCTCTGCGCACGTTTATGGTGACGCAAGCGGTCACTGGTTGAGGGCAGAGATTTTTGACGCGCAGGGACAGAGGCGGTATGTTGACCTTGCGCGCGCCGTAGATTGGAAAGGTTGGCAGCGGGTTCAGGGAGAGATTGACCCGGCCTGGCCGCAGCCTCTCATACTGAGCAGCATATATCTTGTCTTCGAGCCTGACGACGGCAATGATACCCCTGACTCGGGTACGATGTACGTCGATCATGTCGAGATGATCAAGGGCCTCGCGGCAGAGGATGACGCGAGCTTGATTGCTGATATGAAGATGTGGGTAGGCTCCAGTGAGTACGTGCTGCACGGCGAGTCGGGGGTCATGGATGCGACCCCATTCATTGACGGCGGCCGCACCTTCATCCCCGTACGGTACCTGGGCAAAGCTTTCGATGCCGAGGCCGAGTGGACTGCGCACCCGGATACAGGGCTGACCGACGAGGTAATCCTGGAAAGCGCGGAAATCCGGATAGAGATGATAATCGGTGAACGGGTCCTGAGTGTGGTCAACCGTGACACCGGCGAGATGCGCACGGTGGAGCTCGATGTGGCACCGCTGGTGCTGGACGGCCGCACCTATCTGCCCTTCCGGGCCATAGCCGAGGACGGATTCGGCGCAAGGGTGGATTATTCCAGCCACCCTGACACAGGCGGGGTAGACAGCGTGTGGGTCATCCGGTAAGTCTCGTCAGAACGGCGGATGTCTTCTTTGCAGTGTATATAGGTAAGAGAAGCCAGGTATAGTCCGGTCCCGAGCTTCTTCGGCGGGCCATGGCAACACTGGCGCCAGCTGCTGCGAATTATGACTCGGCCATGATACGGCACATGCTCTGTGCAGTGCAGATTTCAGTCCAGACAGATTGACTGGCCACAATATCATGTAGGTCCCGCAGACACGGGGGCATGAGCGGGCGGCTCAGCTACCTGCGGTCACGATCCAATTCGTAAAGCATCTTATCCAGGTACCACTCCTCGGGACGGCCCGGGTACTGTTCTCGCAGCCGTGCTAAGTTGTCTTCAATGACCGATTCGGCCAGTTCTTCTGGCATGTTCAGCTTATTTTTGTGCTTTCGCCGGAGAAGTGCTGCCTGCCATCGACCTCTTCGCAGGTGCAGGATAAGGGCGACAACGCCGCCTGCCCCCACCAGAAGAAGCAGCGTGATCCAGGTCTCCATCTCGTCAGCCCCCCTACCGCAATTTGTGCCGAAACTCGGCCCGGATATGTTTGCCTCACCCGGGCGCGGGCAAGTGTTTCTGACCCCTGTTTGGTCCAGTCCCCCATTTCTTAGCTTCTCCTATCTCTGATCATCGCTCTGGCCTCCTTCATCCACACCCCCGATGCGAAGCGGGCGGCAACCGGGATGCTCCTTCCCGCGTAGTCAGCCACGAGGCCGATTATGATCCCCGTGACTCCAAGACCAAAGATCACGCTCAGTGCATAGCTCAGGCAAAGCATGAGAAGGGTCTGGCTGCCCACCGATGCGTAAAACGGTGTTCGTGTGTCACCTGCCGCCGTCAGGAGTCCAGAAAGAATCATGAAGGTGGCCAGAACAGGTGCGCCCAGGCTGAGAGCACGCAAAAAGCCGATGCTGTAGGTGATCGTGGTCTGATCTTCGGCAAAGGCCCCAACTACCCGCGGGGCCAGCAGTGACAGTGCCAGACCCAGAGTGCCCACTGTCAGAGCAGACAGCCACAGCATGGCATTGCCGGTTCGACGGCTCTCCTCGTGTGCCCCCCTGCCCAGATTCTGTCCTGCGAGAATTGTCGTCACGGTACCGTAAGCGCGCTGCAGCGGGGCCATGAGCTGCTGCTGGATGCGACGGCTGATGTGAAATGCGGCTGCTACCTCTGTGCCGAACAGAAGAAGCAGTGCATTGAAGGGAAAGGAGATCAAAGTCTGATAGCCGCCCTGCATTATGCGCGGGACGCTTACTTGCAGTAGCTGAGCCGTGATGATCGGGTTCCATCCTCCCGCCGGGATTCCCAGGCGGAAATCCAACCTGGGAGTCAGGAATATGCCGAGGTAGAACAGGGTAATCAAAAAGTTGGCCAGCGCTGTACCCCAGGCGACCCCGGGAACACCCAGGGCCGGAAGCGGCCCGACTCCCCAGACGAGGGCGATGGATAGCCCGATGTTTGCAGCATTGCCGGTGATGCCGACAATCATGGGGGTCCTGGTATCACCGGTTCCCTGAATTGCTTTTGCTGATATGAGATTTACTATGCGAAAAGGCGCGGCGGAAAATATTATCTGCAGGTACTGCGCGGCCAGAAGGACGACCTCCTGAGTCGCCCCCAGAATTCCGATCAACAGCTCAGGGATGAGATTGCCGACCAGAATGAAGGGAACGCCGGTCAGAAAACCTGTTGCCAGAACCTGGCTCATTATCATACCGACGCGGTTGTCTGAATCATCCTGTTCCACTCCGGTCTCCTGCGAGATGAGGGCGATGCTGCCGGTACCGAGGCCAAGCCCTATCTGCAGTACCACACGGTCCCATACGTCACCCAGGCCCACTGCAGTCACAGCAGCTGCACCGAATCCCCCCATCAAAAGCATGTCGGTGGTGCGCATGGCGGTGGAGAAGATGTGGCTCAGCATCATGGGCCACGCAAGCGCCAGTGCTTTGCGCCAAATCGGGCTGTACAGCGGGAAAAGATCCAAGGACGACTCCTCCCCAATTCTGTGGGCTTCTACGTTAACCGGTACAGTCCTGTCAGTTGTGGTTGGCTGTACCGTATCGACGAT
Organism: Clostridia bacterium; assembly: GCA_003554565.1. Lineage (GTDB taxonomy): Bacteria > Bacillota > Sulfobacillia > SLMV01 > SLMV01 > PWGR01. Next base: position 3,575 of record PWGR01000074.1, on the reverse strand, counting down.
GGAGGGGTAATGAGGCATCTTTTCTTACGCAGTCGCGCCGACGCGCCGGTCGACCCTGAGTTGGATCACTTTTGCTTTCTTTGCAGTTGCCCCGAGATTGGTTCTTGCAGATGCAGTCAATATGACCGACGGATCTGTGCGGTGCGGAGTACGTTTGTGCCCCGGCGGAAGAGGGCAGGAGTCCTCATTTTCCCCTACACTACAGTTGACCCTACAGCTGTCATACTGAATAATGACAGGTGTTGGTGTATCTTACCGACGAGGAAAGTCTGCCCAGAGAAGATTGTTTGAGTGCTGGCCTCGAAGCGATTTCGTTGACGTGCATCTTACAAATGCAGGGAGTCACTGAGGTCATCAATCCAGGTTTACTGTCGAGATACATTCCTACAACTGCATGGGCATGGAGTTGTGCATCTGTTTGAGCCAATCTTGTTGATTCGAGGGGGAGGAGATATGCAGAGTAAACTGGTGATCTGGGCGTCAGTGCTGTTGACAGCCATCGTACTCTCTACGTTCATCCACGAGGTGGCACATGGGGTGAGTGCCTATCTGAGCGGACATCCAGTCAGCACCGGCTTCAACCGCGTCGGCGACGCTGGCAAGAGGCCGAGCGATCCAGGCTTTCGAGACGAGATGGCCGGCTATGCCAACCCATGGGACATGGGGCCCGCCGTCACGCTGACTGCGGCGGTTTTGTTTACCGTTCTTTTTGTACGGGTGCAGAGCGAGGTTGCTCTCTGGATCTTCGGATCTCTGGCATTGTCCAACGCATTGCTGCGCTTTATACCCATGTCGATGTCTTATTTGTCCTGGCTGTTCAGGGGCTCCTTTGTCATGGAGGATGAGATAGGTCATGGAATCTTGTGGTATGAGATGTACGGGGTGGCTGCACTGAAATACGTACCGTCGGTTATCTCACTGGTGATATCCGCGGTCTGCCTGTACTATATCTTTCGGATTTTTCGCGCAAATGCAGGGGAACTGTACGACAGCGGCGCTTTTCTCTGGGGCAGTCTATTGGCAGCGATGGTATCGATGCCTTTGCTGAACCTGCTGGATGAGTATTTTCGTATTGACTGGATACCATGATGGGGCCGGTCAGCGGGAGAAAATGTTCATCTATACAGAAGAGCCTTCCCCGCCACCCTTCAATACTCCCGTCCCGTCGGGGCGTGCCGAGACCGCTGCCAGGTTGCACCGGATATCTCAGATGCACCTTGATGCCTTGCAGGTCATTTCGCTGACGGGCCAGCCGGACAGGCGAGTCGCTGCGCTACCTCATCCCAGGAAAAACGATATGCGGCCAGACGATGGGCGCGGCGGCGGATTTCCGTGCGGTCCTCCGGTGTCAGCCCTTCGTAGATGTGCAGCAGGGCAAGGATGTTGTCTGCCAGATTGAATATCAGGTCCCGGTTATAGCAGAGAGAATTGATCCTGTTGTCCGGGTCAAGATCGGCAAACTCATGTGAGTAAAGGGATATGGTGTCATGAAATCCAGAGTGCCTGGTGAGCACTGGTATCACTCCGCTGGCCAGGGCCTCAACGGCTACCAGGCCGAATGCCTCGGAATTGATTGATGGAGCCACAACTACATCGGCGCAGGGCACGAGCAGCTGCAGCTGCTCGTGGTTCATTATTCCAGTGAAGACGGTACGATCAGACAGTGTGCTGTGGGCTGCCATGAAGTACTCCCGGCAGAAATTAGGAGTTTCCATTTCCTGCAGCAGGCCCTCGAATGGTGCGCCAGCCGGGCCGCCTCCGTCCGGGTCGATGACCTGTGCATTTTCTATCAGCCGGCGATAGGCCCGCCGTCGATTTTGGTCCAGACAGCAAACCATGGATTCCAGAATCTCCCGCGAACTGCCGAACCCCACCAGCACAAAGCGTGTGTGCGGGCGCAGGCGTAGGATGAGCGGGGCCGAGGCAATCAACAGCTGCACTCCTTTTCCCCACAAGTACTTGCCGAAGTACAGTACGATGTTTTCGCCCTTCCATTTGATCGCATCCAGCTGTTCGGCGGCATCTCTGTCTGTGAGCCAGTTGCTGAATCTGCCTCTCGTTCGTTCCGCCAGTTCCCGAAAGCGGTCGGGTTTGAGCTCTTCTTCCTCGAGGGAGGCGACCATCTGCCGTTGGTACCTTCTCCTGACATTCAGATCCCGGGAGCTATGCTCGAAATCCGGCAGGTCTCGGGGTAGCTTGCGCCGCAGCACCGCAATCCGGTCATCTTTTGCGGTATCGGGTCCGAGCGGCCGGAATCCATCTGTGTCAACTCCCGGGGGAACCACCCGACACCTCTCCGGGAGGCCGGGGACGTCCTGGAAGTATTCCAGAAACTCTGCTCGACTGTGTGAACTGACCAGCACAAACTCGTCGGCAGCCTTCAGTGTGGATAGAGCGTATTGCCGGAGGAGATTGCTGTGACGAACTGCGTAGTTCAGCGCACTTCCGTGGATCACCGTGAGGTGCCTTATGCCCCGTGCGGCAGCTCCGCAGTGCTGGATAGCCCGGCGAGCATATATGGGCTGCATGATCAGGTGGTTGCTGATGACGAGATCGACAGAAACTTTGCTGAGATAGGCCGCCAGGGCCTTTGCGTTTCTTTGCACATACTGCTCCAGATCCGATATGGACATCTCTGTAATACGACGGGCGATCAGGTGTTCGTACTCGTCATACACGTAAACCGGCAGTACTCCGGCGAGATGCGGGCGCACCACTGCAACCTGCCCAGAAAGGGCGGTTTGCCGGTGGAATACTGTCTCCCATCGTTTATTGTCACTGTCGAATTTCTCAAATAGTGCAACGAAGTCGAACCCAGCCGGGTCGGGTTCTTGACAGAACAGATGGACGCTGTGGCCCTGTCGACCCAGGGCATGGCAGAGGCTGGCAACATATTGATTGCTTCCAGTTCCGGCAAGCAGATAGCCGTGTACCACAATTATGTTCATGATATTCTCCGTCCAAGGACATTTCTTACGGTGCTCAGACTACCAGGCCAATATAGGATTCGTTGTCCGGGCATCTCATTCCTGTATGTCGGAGGCGTTCACGGGCTTTACAGGCGGGAGACTTCTCCCGCGCACGAATATGCCATCTGGAGGCAACCCAGGGTTTTAGCGCCGTCCGGCAGGTTTTCGCATGTTAGGATAGAATACAGAATCACAACCCACCTTAATCCCAGTTCACGCGGGATGATAGGCCGAAGGGAGATGGGGACATGCCGTTCGTGATTCATCATAACCTTGCTGGCGAAGAATTATTCGAAGAGCTGAAAGAGATCGGGGATCAGGTCCTCGCGGAGGCTGGGCTCGGGGACTATGCCGTCGAGGTGCGTCCGGCCACTGATCTGGAGGAAAAATCAGTGGCAGGTGAAGGGCTTGCGCCTGTCGAGGATTCAGGAGACAATTTTGTCCCCGACACCGCACGTATGGTAGTGTATCGGACGGAACGGGCGGAGAACCCGCTGCTGAAAGGACTCGACGAGGATCCGGCGGCGTGCGCCCGGACCCTGGTGGACCGGCTTTCTGAGCACCTGGAGAGTTACGACGCGCAGCTGTAGCTGTATGATGATCCCG
>PWGR01000256.1 GCA_003554565.1 Clostridia bacterium | reverse complement strand
GGCCTTCTTTCGCGATACCCCGTAAAGCTGCAGGGTGCGCTCGTTCACTTCAACTATGTGACCGCCCTCGTCGTGAATGAAAATGGCGTCGTGCACGGCGTCGAAGATGCGGCGCAGGGCGTCGAGTGGACGCCGCGAAAGGATTTCTGCCAGGGGTGATGTGCCGCTTTCTCCGGTCATAATACAGCACCCTCCAAATATTCTGCTTCTTTCGTGCCATGGAATCGGGCCAAGTGATGTTAATACTTAGGCAGAAGGTCGGCATTGTCCTGCTGGTTCGCATGATCTCCCGCGGGCAGTCCCGGGGCAGCTTCTACCTTCTCGCGGCGCCTGTGCCGGCAGAGGCCGGTGCGGACCGGCCCCCGCACCGGTAGTATCGAAAAGCAAGGTCTGATTTGAAAGCTTTTTGCAGATCGAGTCACGAAAGGCGTCCGGCCCGTCTATCATGGGAGGGATCAGGTTTTCTTTCGGTCTGGCAGAGGGCATAGTTTCTTGACTGTAACTGGTTAATGACGGTAATATAAAATGGTCACTGTAACTGTCGGAGCCGGGTGCGTGGGGCAGCTCGAACCAGCATTCTTTCTTCGAATACCTTCGATTGCTTCTCCCAGTGCTTTAACCCCATACCTGCTGCATGGAACAAGGATGGGCGGCCCGCCTGCACGAAGCTCACAATGGGCAGCAGACAGGTCGAGTCGTACGGGTGCAGTCCCCACATGTGCAAATTGTGCAGTGCGGTGAAGTGATAAAGTGCCCGCGGGGGGTGAGGGACTGAACGGAAGACAGGTCGGGGTAAAGCGACGGCAAAGCCCGGCAGGGCGGGGAATATAGGGGGGATTAGCCCCGGACAATCCAGGGTGAGGTTACAAAATCACCCCGCGGGGTGATTCTATTTTCCGGCTGCACACGTAAAGTGAGGGCAGGTTTTGCCACAGAATGTGGGGCAGGCCGATCGATAGGAGGCTCACCGATGGACGAGGCAAGAAGGACGGGAGCGAAAGAAAACAGGGCCGAACGCAGGCGCGGCCGTGTATATATAGGAACGCTTTTGGTGGAATCCGGCCTCATCACCGAGGAGCAGCTGACGGAGGCGCTGCGGCTGCAGCGGGAGGAGATGCCCAGTGAGCGGATGGGGTCGGTGCTGGTTCACCTGGGTTATGTGACCTCGGAGGACATGGCCAAGACCCTGGCCCGGCAGATGGATCTTCCCTACCTGGGTCCCGACTTTTCCGAATTTGATCCCGAGATGGCCGAACTTTTGGACCGCGATGTGGCGGAGAGGTTGAATGCGGTTCCGCTGCGGCGGGAGGAGGACGGGTTACTGGTGGCCATGGTGCACCCGGATGATATGGTGGCCACCGACGATGTCTCGGTGCGGACCGGCGGCGAGATTGTCTATCCCGCCGTGGCCTCGCCGATGACGCTGGAGTTTTTCATGAACCGCCTCTACCGGGAGAGCGATGATGAAATCGACATGCCCGGGGACGGGGAGGTGGACAGCCGGGTCGACGCCCTGGTGGTCAGCCTGGAGGATGACGAGGGCGACTCGCCGGTAGTGCAGCTGGTCAACCGGCTGCTGCAGCAGGCCATAGAGGAGCGGGCCAGCGACCTGCACGTACAGCCGGAGGTGGGGCAGGTGCGGGTGCGCTACCGCATCGACGGCCTTTTGCACGACATCATGACCTTCGACCGCGACCAGCTGCCCAGCGTGGTTTCCCGCTTCAAGATCATGGCCCAGATGGACATATCGGAAAGAAGGATCCCGCAGGACGGGCGGATTCGCGTGCACATGGAAAACGGCTCCGTGGACCTGCGCATATCCTCCTTCCCCACCATTCACGGGGAGAAGGTGGTGGTGCGGATCCTGGACCAGAGGAGGGCGATCAGCGAGATCGGCCGCCTGGGCATGGAGGGGCAGGAGCGGGAGCACTTCCGGGCCATGCTGTCCCGGCCGTGGGGGATGATCCTGGTGTCCGGGCCTACCGGCAGCGGGAAATCCACCACGCTGACCGCGGGACTGCACGAGATCAACAAAAAGGATGTAAACATCATGACCCTGGAGGATCCGGTGGAGTACCGGATTGCCGGGGTGAACCAGTCGCAGACCCGCCCCAAGGCGGGTTTCACCTTCGCCAGCGGGCTGCGCTCCATCGTCCGGCAGGACCCGGACATCATTATGATAGGCGAGATACGGGACACCGAGACGGCGGAGATGGCGGTGCGTTCGGCCCTGACCGGGCACCTGGTGCTCTCCACTGTTCACACCAACAATGCGGCGGGTACGGTGGGGCGGCTCCTGGACATGGGCATTGAGCCCTACCTGGCCGGCTCCACGCTGCTGGGCGTGGTGGGGCAGCGGCTGGTGCGGAGGCTGTGCAACTCGTGTGCGGAGGAGTACGATGTGCCGCCGGACGACCGGGAGCGGCTGGCGCTGCCCGTTCCGGATGGCCCGCTACGGGTGAAGCGGGCGGTGGGGTGTCCGTACTGCAACCACACCGGTTACCGCGGACGGGTAGGTAT
>PWGR01000250.1 GCA_003554565.1 Clostridia bacterium | reverse complement strand
GCGTCACCGCCGAGACAGCCCGCAAGCGGAACTGTCCCGATCGTGGCGGCTCCGGTAGCAATCAAATACTTCCGTCTACTGGTTGATATGTTGTTTTGGTTCATTAGTAACGTGTGTTTAATTGTGTCGTATGCTCGGATACGTCTTCGGTATTATACCTCACGAGGAGTAGCCAGCCATCGTGATTGTCGTTGATGACAGGGCATACTGTGTGTCAAATTCGTTGTTGGACTACAGGGGGATGGCTGCGACAACATCAGCAGCGACGGCAGCGAGCTCGGCCGGATTCGCACTGGACGCTGTTTCGCTGATTGTCTCACCCAGCCCCGCCGCGCCCGCACTGATAGCGTCAAGGATGTCGCTAACGAAACCCGGAACCACGTCCGGAAGGTCGGTAGGCGGTCCCTGATTCGCGGCGCCGGTTCCTGCGTTCTGTGCTGCGTCGTTCGCGGTTTCAGTTGGTGCCATTGCATCTGACAGGACAGGGTCGATACGGATATAGGGGTGATACCGTCACATCGAGTCATCCCGAGTTTGATCTCATTTTACCCGAATTATCCCGATTTTCGCTAACAAACAACCGATCACGGCTTGCGGACTCACGTTCGGCGATACGTTTCTGGATTTTGCCTCGCACGCGCTCCGGCATGGTTGTATGACCACTCATCAACCCCATATTCCACACGCTTGGATCGGACAGAGAGCGCTGTAACGCTCGCGCGCTTTATTAACCGAGGGAGAGTTTCAACAGAGTTGCTCTGCTATAATATTTCAATCTTGACAATAACTGCGTGCTGTATAGAGGTGCAACTTCATCAGGCATTCAACATTATCTGGACTGTTGCTTGGCGACGCCGAGATTATCGTTACGGGCACGGACAAGCGTCTCGATAGCGATCTTCGATCCACCGAGGATGACCGGACCTATAAGCAACCCGACTGGGCCGAACAGTACCAGTCCGCCGAACACACCGACGACGATGACCCCTGAATTCAACGCCCCACTCTGTCCAATGATAATCGGACGTGTATAAAAATCAGACACGCTAACGAGACTCCCGAACACGAACAGCATCACCGCCGCCGTCGGTCTCCCGATCACGAAGAGATAGCCCACCAGTGGGAGCCAGATAACGAACGCGCCGACGAGCGGCAACAGCGTGAGAATGAAGGTTAGCACCGTGAGTAACAGCACTTTCTCGAACCCAATAACCCAGAAGGCGGCTCCAAGCGCAACGGTCTGGATGAGGCCAGCTCCACCGTTCCCGACGATCGAGGCCCACATGAGCTGGTTTATCCGTTGGTGAAACTCGCGTTGGATCTCATTGCGTATCGGAACGGCTGCCCGTGTCCAGGTCACGAGTCGATCTCCATCACGAAGCATCACGAACACGACGAACACGGTGATCGTTAACCCAATGATGATGTTGGGAAGGTTCTGAATGGTTTGACCGATCTGGACGGCAAGCGTTTCGGCCGCAGTTTCGAAGATCTCACGGTTCTCTAAAACGATGGTTTGGATATCGGCTTCGATGCCCAACTCCTGCAACCCAACTTCGATCTCTGGAGCGCCGAAATCGGCGTTCTGAAGCCTCTGAGCAAGCACGAACGCTTCCTGGGTCAATTGAGTGAGAAGGTATACGAGTGGTAGTGCAACGCCGAAGACGGTCATGATGGTTAACACGAGTGCGGAGAGATCACGCCGGATGTGATTCACCAGCCGCCGGTGGATCGGTAAGAGAATATATGCGAAAATGATGCCGAACAGAACGTATTGTAAATACGGCATGATGACAAGCACAGCGAGAATAACAATTCCGACCGTGAAAACTAAAATCGCTTTTTCTTCCGTGAACCAGGACAAATCACGGTCGCCTATATCCATGCCTAAGAACTAGCCTGTCTACGCAAATCACGCACACCCATATAAAAATACCTCAGGAGTACTGCTATTTTTGTGAAACCGGTAATCGGTCGTGTGGTAAACAGCAGCCTCGGAACGATTTGAATAGCCGATCACCGTGCGTTATAGATGCGTGTACACGGGTTCTATCCCCGTGAATGACTACTGTCGGCGTCGGATCGCCAACAACGAAACTGCAAGGAGTGCGAGGACGGCTGTCACAACACCGAAACCGACGGTATCTTCCGTATCATCCTCGTCTGGAACGTCAGCCTCGCTGTCATCAGCCTGGGCAACGACCTCAAAGCCGTCGAGTGAGGTTCCAGCAGTCCACGTTGCGGACTCGCCGTCACTACTCGACGGATCCGGTGTTGCCGAGGTTATTTCATATCCGTCTGGAGCCACGACAGTAAACGGCTGATCGGGCTCGAACCCAGAGGCGAACGGCTCAGTTACCGTCACCCGGTCGTCGTCAACCGCCGCGAGATTCGACCAGGTCAGCGATAGGGTGACGAGACCAACATCACCGTCACGCTGGAGTTCGATACTCGCATCGCTCACTGACATCTCCCGATCGGTCGCCGCACCCGCATCCTCGGCAACGGCCGTCATCCTGTTTTCGAAGCGCTC
>PWGR01000113.1 GCA_003554565.1 Clostridia bacterium | reverse complement strand
CTTCGTCCATGGGTAGTTTGGATAGTATTACAGTTCATGATCGCATTGGTGCGGGCGGAACAACCTATGGCAGTAACAGCAACAGTTTTATAAGGATCGAGCTCCAGTTCATCCATAGCCCTCAAAGCCGCACCCAGGATTATTCCGTGTCCACATCCGGGGCACCAGATGTGCGGCAACGTCCATTTCCTGAAGTACTTCTCAATGGCCGCCATTTACAATACCTCCCGGATCTCACGGTAGATTTGCTCGGGTTGGAACAGCTCTCCGTCGGCGCGGTGTATGCCGACAACCTCTGCACTATCGCCCATGACCCGCTCGACTTCTAACCGGAGCTGACCCATGTTCATCTCCGGCACCAACACCTTGTCCACATGGCCCCTGAAGGCCTTCAGCCGCTCCTCGGGAAACGGCCATACGGTGACAACTCGCAATTGACCGACCCTCAGCCCGGCTTCCCGGGCCTGCTGTACTGCCCTCGAGGCGGCCCGGGCGGATGACCCATAGGATACCACCAGCACCTCTGCATCTTCCGTCTGCGTCTCCTGCACCCACTCGTATATGCCGCGGTGTTGCTCCATCTTGGACATGAGCCGGTTCATAAGCCCCTGTGCGTTATCGGCACTCATGTCCGGGAATCCGGTCTCATCGTGGAACAACCCGGTCATGTGATACCGATAGCCCTCTCCGAAGTTGGCCATCGGTGGAACACCGGTCCCGTCATCCCTGTACGGGAGGTATTCCTCCGGTGCAACAGTTGGCCCCTTGCGCATTTCCTCTTCAATCTCTGACTCGTCGCGCACCCGAACACCCTCGCGCAGATGCCCGATGACTTCGTCGATGAGCAGAACCACGGGCACCCGCAGCTTCTCGGATATGGCAAAGGAGTGCACGGCAGCCTCAAACGTCTCATCCACAGACGCGGGTGAGATGGCCACTATCGGATGATCGCCATGCGTTCCCCAACGAGCCTGCATCACATCGCCCTGTGCGGGAGAGGTAGGCATCCCGGTGCTGGGCCCAACCCGCTGGACGTTTATTACCACGACGGGCACCTCTGTCAGGGCCGCGTAGCCCAGGTTCTCCTGTTTGAGCGAAAATCCCGGACCCGACGTGGCGGTCATCGACTTCTTGCCGGTCAGAGATGCGCCTATGATCGCGGCCATACTCGCGATCTCGTCCTCCATCTGAATAAACTTTCCCCCCACCTCTGGGAGGCGGCGGGCCAGGTGTTCAGCTACCTCGGTCGATGGCGTGATGGGATATCCGGCGAAAAACCGGCAACCAGCCGCCAACGCACCCTCAGCCGCCGCCTCATTCCCCTGCATTAACTTCATCTTCGCTTCACTCATCGTCTTCACTTCTCACAACTATGGCAAAATCCGGGCAGCGAATCTCACACTGCATGCATTGGATGCATGCATCTTCATCAGCAACGACGGGCTTTCGCTCCTCGTCCGCTTCAAGCACATCTTTCGGGCAGAACTCAATGCAGATGCCGCAGGCCTTACACCATTGCCGATTTATCCGAATTAGCGGCATCTCCTTTTCCTTCTGTGCGTCCGCTCCCAAGGGCTTCACTCCTTCCGAGTCTTCTCCAGAAGCCGGCTCTGCAGTGCGTTGATGGAACCCGCGTCAGGTTTGTATATGAACTCAATCACGGACCTTCCATCAGCCATCTCCTCCACTTCGCTCCTCCGCCCGGGCGAGACGATAAGTGTACCCACCTCGCGCAGCAGCTGGTGCACGACGGATATCTCCGGCGAGGTCTCGATCCTGATATCGAGACCATCCAGTCCGGACTGGCACATGGATTTGATCACACGTTGGGCAAAGTTGTTCGACGAGCACAGAAGACCCACCGGCTCATCGCGTGCGAGCTGGGCTATTTTGACCATCGTCTCCATATCCGGGTCCAGTGCTATTCCCAGCACTTCAACTTTCTGTCCCAACACCTGCTTCACCTCGCGCAGGTGAAAGAACGTGGTCACCGTCAGATCTGCCGATCTTACCCGGCGTATCAACTCTTCCCTGCTTTCGCCAGCGAAAAGCTCGGACAGAAGGACGGGCATGACGTGCACGCCGGCGCCGAGCTCGAGGGATCGGCTGAAGTAGTCCAACTGCTCCCGGTTGCACTCCACAAAAGCCACCCGTACCTCCGCCAGCCGAGCCCTCCGTTCCTGCAGCTGGCTATGAAAGGTCTCATGGATGGCAGTAAGGTCATATCCCAGCTCTGCCGCCCGGTCGAAAAAAGAGTCAACCAGGTGGTCAAGGTCATGCGTATCATCGTCAGTCGGGATTTTTTGACTCCCGGTTCGCGGCTCCGCCCCGGAGACGAAGGTCCCGCGACCCTGGTGGCTTTCGACCAACCCACGTGCGGCGAGATTTCTGTAGGCCAGACTGATGGTATTGCGGCTCACCTCGAGGTGACGGGAGAGATCCCGTTCGGTGGGCAGCCTGTATCCGGGGGGGCATATTTCTTTTTCGATCAGGCGGGCGATCTGATCCTGCAGCTGCAGGTACAGGGGTACACCACTGGTTCGAT
>PWGR01000120.1 GCA_003554565.1 Clostridia bacterium | reverse complement strand
GCCAAGCACGACATCCTCTCCGTCAGTCATCATTCCTCGTCACATCTGCACCCAGCCCCCGCAGTCGTCCCACCAGGTTCATGTATCCCCTGTCGATGTACTCTGCCCCGCGCACCACGGTGGCTCCATCGGCCCGCAGCCCGGCGAGAACCAACGATGCCCCGCCGCGCAAATCGTCATCCGCCTCCACGCAGGCACCGGACAGCTGCTCCACACCCTTGACCACCGCGAGTCTACCTTCAGTATGGATGGATGCCCCCATCCTGGCCAGCTCCTCTGCCACCTTGAAGCGGTTTTCAAAGATACTTTCGGTGATGACGCTGGTTCCCCCGGCAATGCACGAGAGGGCCAGGTACTGGTTCTGAAGATCAGTAGGATATCCCGGGTACGGGAGGGTGCGTATATCCGCCGCCCTCGGCCGTTCCGGTCCCTTGATCCAGAGCTGGTCCCGCCCGGCTTGAACCTCGGTGCCGACCTCATTCATCTTGGCCAAAAAGGCACGAAGATGCTCCGTGCGCACATTCTCCAGGGTTATCTCACCCCCGGTGATCACCGCCGCGATAGCGTAGGTCCCGGCCTCTATACGGTCAGGTATAACTCCGCAGTCGGCACCGCCCAGAACATCAGATCCCTCGACGCTTATCACATCGCTTCCGGTACCTGTAATGTTTGCCCCCATCGCCTGCAAGAAGGCGGCCAGATTATCCACTTCGGGTTCCCTCGCGGGATTCCAGATGCGCGTCACCCCGCGCGCCCCCGCTGCCGCCATCATCAGGTTCTCAGTCGCCCCCACGCTGGGATATTCCAGGTGGATCTCCGCTCCCGACAGGGCTCCTCTCCCTGCGTAGGCCGTCACCTGCCCGCCTTTTTCCACCACTGTAGCTCCCATGGCCTCGAAGCCCGCCAGGTGCATGTCGACGGGGCGAGGACCGATTGCGCATCCCCCCGGATACGTCATTCTGGCCGAGGCCAGCCGGGCGAGAAGCGGCCCGATCAGAAGTACCGACGAGCGCATTTTCTTCATCAGCCGCGCATTTACTGCATCGGTACGGATATGCTCCGCCTTCAGGGAAAGATACCGCCGGCCGTTTATTCTCTCCAGTCGCACCTTCACTCCCAGGTCCTTGAGTATCTCAATCATCACCCGCACATCTCGAATATCGGGCACGTCCCTGATCAGGCACTCTGATCGAGTCAGCACCGCGGCCGCCATCATCGGCAAAACGGCGTTTTTGGCGCCATTGACTCTGACCTTGCCTCTGAGGGGCTCGCCTCCGCGTACGATCAACCGAGCCATGGATACACCTCCCCGTGGCGAGGTGGCCGGCTCAGCGCAGTTCGGGCACCCCCCACGTTTTCAACTCCAGTTCAAGCCTGACGCCGAACTCCTCCCGCACCGAGTTTTGGATCCTGCGGATGAGCGTCGCGACGTCGTCCGCGGTGGCCCCTCCGGCATTGACGATGAAGTTGGCGTGCGCGGGAGCCACCAGGGCCCCGCCAACCCTCCGGCCCTTCCACCCGGCCCTGTCGATCAGGGAGCCCGCAGAGTCTCCCTCAGGATTGCGAAAGACACTGCCGGCGGACGGATATCCGCTGGGCTGACGTCTTCTCCTCCAGCGCAACCGCTCGCCAATCTCCCGCCGCAGGCCCTCCGGTTGTCCGGGCTGCAGGGCCAGCTTCGCACCCAGGATCACCGCGTCGCCAAAAGGCTCCTGAAAGACGGAGGTGCGGTAGTCGAACCCGCACTCCTCGGCCGGGATGGTGCGGATCGAGCCATCCGCGCAGAAGGTCACCTCGGTGACCAGGTCTGCCATGCAGCGGTCGCCCGCTCCCGCATTCATCACAACAGCACCGCCCACGGTGCCGGGTATCCCGGCCAGCATCTGCAGACCAGACATCCCCCACGCCGCACACCGCTTGATGAGCGACGCCAGCGGCACCCCGGATTCGGCCGCCACCAGCTTCCGGCCGCGATCGTCGCCGAGCCGGGTCACCGAACTCAGGCGGCCGGTGTGCAGCACCAGCCCCCTCAAACCGTGGTCAGCAACGAGCAGGTTACTGCCGCCACCGAGGAGATACACGGAGACCTTCCGCTCTTGTGCCAGACGGAGAATACCCCGCAGATCCTCTCGATCGGCCGGCTCGGCGAAGAGCGCGGCGGGACCACCGATCCGGAAGGTAACGTGCCGCCACATGGGCACATCAAACCGCACCGGATCACTAGTCATCTTACGAATCTCCGCTGCCAACTGTGACCATTGCCCCGTCATTGGCCCCTCACCTCCGCAGCCCGTCGATCAGGGCCAAAATTTCCTCCAACGCCCCGGGATGCCCCCGTTCCTTGCTGGCCGCCGCCATCTCCCGCAGCAGCCCGTCATCGTTCAGCAGTTCGGACAGTACCCGGTTCAGGGTCTCCCCGGTAAATTCGGAGTCCTCGATCACCACCGCTGCCCCGGCCCGCTCGAGTGCCCGGGCATTGTGGCGATGATGATCGTGCGTCACGTTGGGAGACGGTACCACCACCATCGGCCGCCCCACCGCCGTGGCCTCTGCCAGGCTCATGGCCCCGGCCCGGCACAAATACAGATCGCTGGCGGCCAGAGCTCCCGGCATATCCTCCAGATAGTCCAGTATCCTCACTCTCTCCGCATCATTTCCTCCGAGCTTTTCGTCTGCCATCTCCCTCGCCCACCGGTAGTACCTGGGACCGGTGACATACAGGATGTGAAGGTGCGGGTGAGCAGGGAGGTGAGCCTGCAGGAACTCCATCATGCCCCGGTTCATCGTTTCCGCCCCACCGCTCCCCCCGACGGCGAGTAGCAGCACCTCGCCGGCATCAATTTCGTAGGCCTCCCGGGCCTGTCCGCGGTCCGCCCGCAGTATCTCCGTTCGCACCGGATTGCCGGTGACTGCCAGCCGATGTGCAATGCGCTCGGGAAAGCGGTCCACAGCCTCAACGGAGGGCACGGCCACCGCCGCGGCAAGTTGACTGAGCATACGATTGGTAACGCCCGGATAGACATTCTGCTCCTGCAGCAGCGTGGGTATCCGCGCCAGCTGGGCGCGGAAAACTGTGGGCGCAGATGCATATCCCCCTGTGCCCACCACCACATCCGGCTCGAACTCCCGCAGGATCGACCCGGCCCGGCGGGCTGCCCGGGCAAACAAAAATAGGCCTCCCAGCTTGCCGCGCAGTCCCCGTCCAATCATTCCCTCGACCTCCAGGGCGCGATACGGGATGTTGGCGGCGGGAACCACCTGGCTCTCCATCCCACGCCGCGCCCCCACGTAGAGAACCTCCGCACCCGGTCTTCTCTGCATAAAGCCCCGGGCTATGCTCAGGGCCGGATAGACATGTCCACCGGTCCCTCCCCCCGTCACAATCAGTCTCATCCCGATCTTACGCCTCCCCTCACATCCGGCAGTAACGGGAGATGTTCATCAGTATCCCGATACTGCCCATTGCCACCATGAGCGAGGAGCCGCCGTAGCTGATGAAGGGAAGCGGTATCCCCGTCACGGGCAACACGGACGTTACCACTCCGATGTTGATTACCACCTGAAACAGTATCATGACGGTTATACCAGATGCGAGCAGGCTGGCGAATGAGTCCGGGGCACAGGCGGAGATGCGGAACCCACGCCACGCCAGCCCGGCAAACAACAGCAGCACAAATGCACACCCCACCAGCCCCAGCTCCTCTCCCAGTATGGAGAAGATAAAATCGGTGTGCTGCTCCGGCAGGTATAGAAACTTCTGATGACTCGAGCCCAACCCCATGCCGAATACTCGCCCCGAACCCAGCGCGTACAGGCTCTGTATGATGTGAAATCCGGAACCGAGGGGGTCGATCCACGGGTCCAGGAAGGCAAGAAAACGCACGCGCCTGTAGTCCTCCGAAAAAATCAGGTGGAGCGCGGCCGGCACTCCGGCAAAGACCAGGGCAAAGAGGTGAAATACTCGGGCGCCCGCAATGTAAAGAAGGATCAGCGCCGTACCCGCAATAGTCGCTGCCGTACCCAGATCAGGCTGCAGCAGCACCATCCCCACGACGAGCCCCACAACGATCAGCGGCGGGACCACTCCCGTCCAGAAACGCTGGATTTTCTCCGGGACCCGGCAGAAAGTGTGCGAAAGATAAATCACCAGGCACAGCTTGACCAGCTCGGCCGGACTGACAAAAATCGGCCCCAGCATGATCGCCCTCTGCGATCCACGGGCCGCCACCCCTATGCCCGGGATGAGGGTCAGGGCGAGCAAACCCAGGGCAAGGAAGATGCAGCCCCGCGCATACCGGCGGTAAAGCCCGTAGTTGACCCGCTGCAGCACCAGCAGCCCCAAAAGACCGGCCGCCGCCCACATGGCCTGCCGCTTCAGGTAGAACAGGCTATCGCCCATCCGCACCTGGGCCGCATAGCTGCTGGAGCTGAATACCATGAGGATGCCCAGTCCCACCAGCACCAGGACGATCGCCAGAAGCAGCATATCCGGGACACGTCCGGAGGCGGCCTTTGCGGTCGGAGTTGATCGTCTGCTCATGCTCCCATACCCCTCAATCCGAACAGTGCGACTACCACGCAGGCGAGCTGGAAAGCCCAGAGGGCCAGTACCGTCCCGACCTCACCCCAGCCCACCAGCTCAAAATGATGGTGCAGCGGGCTCATGCGCAGAAGCCTGCGGCCGCCGGTGGCCCGGAAAAATATGACCTGGACGATGACTGAGAGTGTCTCCACCACAAACAGCCCACCGGCGACAATCAGCAGAAGCTCCGTCTCTGTAAGCACAGCCAGGGCCGCCAGGGCCGCCCCCAGGCCCAGCGACCCGGTATCTCCCATGATTACTCGGGCCGGGTGGAAGTTATGCCAGAGGAATCCGATGCATACCCCCAAAAGGACCACCCCGGCCAGGGCCAGTCCCACCTCGTCGCGGGCGAGGGCAGCAACGGTGAACACCAGGACCGCCAGCGCGGTTCCGCCGGCCGCAAGGCCGTCCAGCCCGTCGGTCAGGTTCACTGCGTTGGTCGTAGCCGTCAGAAGCAGGGCGGTAAACAGCGGGTAGGCAGCCCCCAGGGGAATGCGTCCAGTTACAAACGGCAGTACCAGATCCGGGTCTCTACCCAGCACTCCCACGGCCAGCCATCCCAGGACTGCACCGAGGATCAGCTGGACCAAAAGCTTGTCGCGTCCCCGCAGCCCCAGCGGGCGGCGCAAGGCCACCTTGAGGTAATCATCAGAAAACCCCAGCACCGTTCCTCCGAGCATGACCCCCAACACCAGAAGAATCTCCGGCGACATGGGTGAGAAGAAGGGCAGAACCAACAGGGCAGACAGCACAAAAGCAATCCCGCCCATGGTGGGAGTCCCCTCCTTCACCCGGTGGGTAATCGGTCCATCATCCCGCACCCTCTGGCCGAACCCCCGGCGGCGGAGCAAACCGAGCAAAAGCGCAGTCAAAAGCAGGGAAATACCCACGGCCGCCAGAAAGGCCGCCGCCAACAGCCAGGGCTCCTGTATCTGCAGAAGCGGAAATGGATTCATGATCGATCACCTTCCGCTGCAGGGAACAGCCGCGCCAGCGCCTCGACCACCAGCTCCAGCTCACAGCCGCGGGAAGCCTTTACCAGGACAGCATCCTCCGGCTCAATCCTGCGGGAAAGATCAGCTATCAGGTCCTCGCGGGTCGGGTAGTGTCGGTGGGCCCCGGGCGACAACCCGCTGTTGACAGCCGAGGTACCGGTCTCGCGCGACTTTTCACCCACGGTGAGAAGGAGATCCAGCCCACTATCCGCCGCAATTTCGCCTACCTCCCGGTGAGCGTCAGTCGTACGCTGCCCCAGCTCGAGCATGTCGCCCAGAATAGCCGTCCTGCGGCGTCCCACCCGGGATCGGCTCAGGGTGTCCAGGGCACCCCGGCAGGAAGCGGGGCTGCTGTTGTACGCATCGTTGAGAATGAATATCCCACCGCTTCTGAGCCACTGCATGCGCATCCCGGTGAGTTCGGCATTTTCCAGCCCGTTCGCTATCTCCTCACCCGAGGCACCCAGCAGTTCGGCCACCGCGGCAGCAGCCAGCGCGTTTTCCACGTGGTGCTTGCCGGCTACGGGCAGCCTCACCTGCAGTTTGTCTCCCCCGCAGAATCGGATGGTAAACACCGCATGCGCCCAGCGGTCGAGCCTGACATTTTCCACCCACACATCCACGTCCTCGCCCGGCTCCAGTGCGTAGTAACGGACATGTGCCGGGGTACGCTCCGCCACCCATTCTCCCCATGAGTCACCGGCGTTGATGACCGCCCAACCCCGCTCCGGGAGCCCGCGGAACAGCTCCGCTTTGGCCCGGGCGATGTTGTCAACCGAACCCAGATTCTCCAGGTGGGATTCGCTGATGTTGGTGAGCACCCCCACTTCCGGGGAGGCCATCCCGGTGAGGTACTCGATATCTCCCAGGTTACGCATGGCCAGCTCCAGGACCACGGCATCGTGCTGCTCCCCCAGCCGGAAGAGCGTGAGGGGGACTCCTATCTCGGTGTTGTAGTTTCCCCGCGTCTTCAGCGTACAGTACCGCCCACACAGGCACGCGGCGATGAAATCTTTACAGGTGGTCTTCCCCATGCTCCCGGTGATCGCCACCGAGTGCAGCGAAAAACGGCTTCTGTACCAGTGGGCCAGCGCCCCGAGAGCAGTCAGAGGATCTGCCGTCTGCAAGAGCGGCCCCACCTGTCCTCCTTTTGGGGCGCGGCCCTCGCGGATCAGGGCTGCGGACGCCCCACTCCGAAAGGCCTCCTCGACATAGTGGTGACCGTCCGTCACCTCTCCCTCCAGCGCCACAAACAGCATGCCGGGCGCGGCATCGCGGCTGTCGATGCAGACCCCGGATATCTCGACTCCCGCTGCACCCACAGGGGGGCTCGTCCCCAGGGCACCTGCGGCTTCCTCCAGCGTGAATCGACTGCCCACTTCACAGTGCATCTCGTCCGCCATGGCTCACCCCCCGACGCCGGCGCAGGGCATCTCTGGCGGTCTCGCGGTCGTCCATCTCGATCGTTTTATCCGCGAGCACCTGCGTGGTCTCGTGCCCCTTGCCGGCCAGTATCACGATATCGCCCTCCTCTGCCATGTCTATGGCCCGGTGAATCGCCCGCTTTCGGTCCAGTTCCACTTCACAATTTTCGGTGTCATCTATCCCCTGCAGTACATCCTCGGCAATCGCCGCCGGGTCCTCGCTCCGCGGGTTGTCAGAGGTCAATACCACCCGGTCCGCCAGACCGGCAACTATCGATCCCATGACCGGTCGTTTCTTGCGATCCCGATCACCACCGGCGCCAAACAGCGCCACAGTGCGCCCGCCAGACAGCATCCTGGCGGCCTCCAGAAGGTTCTCCAGCTCATCGGGAGTGTGGGCAAAGTCCACCACGACGGTTATTCCATCGTCCGGCTCCGAGACCACCTCAAACCTGCCGGGTACTGCTTCGGCAGATGACAGGGCACCGGCGATTACATCCTCCTCAAGCCCCAAAAACTCACCCACTGCGGCCGCCGCCAGTGCATTGTACACATTGTAGCGTCCGGGCAGTGCCAGGTCGACCCGGCGGGTGCCCCCGCTCAGGTGCAGGGTGAATGTCGTACCGTCCGGCTTCATGTCCAGCCGACTGGCGGTGACTGCACCGGCCTGCAACCCAAAGGAGACCACGCGCGCCCCGCATCCCTCCACCATCTCATCCGCCCTCGGATCATCTGCATTGACCACTGCCACCGGCGATGCCTCCGGAGGCATACCTTCTGACGTCAGAAGGCCGAAGAGTTTCTTTTTGGCCCGGACGTATTCCTCCATGTTGCCGTGAAAGTCCAGGTGCTCAGGAGCTATGTTGGTAAATACCCCGACATTGAAGGCACAGCGGTCCACACGGTGCAGCTGCAGCGAGTGGGATGAGACCTCCATGACCGCGGCCCGGTCCCCCGCGTCGACCATGTGCCGCAGGCACTTCTGCAGCTCGATGGCTTCCGGGGTGGTCAGCTCCGCCCCCCGGTGTTCGCCCCCGATTATGCTGCCGATGGTACCCATCAGACCCGTATCCACACCGGAGTACTGCAGCAGGTGTCGGATAAGAAAAGTAGTGGTGGTCTTCCCACTGGTGCCGGTGACCCCGACCAGAAGGAGTTCGCGGGACGGGTGCGCGTACAGTTCGTCGGCGGCCACCGCGGCCGCTCGCCGGGCATCCCGCACGATAACCTGCGGTACGGGACAGGACAGCTGCAGGGGCCGTTCAACCATAAGAGCCCTGGCACCCGCCCCGATCGCATCCTCGGCCCAGAAGTGACCATCGGTGATCTGACCCGGGATGCATATGAACAGGTCACCCTCACGCACCCAATTAGAGTGGTGAGCCAGGCCAGAGATGCTCACATCCGCAGTCATCGGAGAATCCCTCCGCAGCAGTCCCGGTTCCGCCTCCAGTTTGTCCAGCAATTCTCTGAGTTGCACCGCTTGAACTCCCTTCGCCTGCGCTTCCCCTCTTACCGGCCGCATCGGTCTCCCGCGGGACCCGGGGATACGGATCATGGCGATCCGAGCTGCAGGTGTATGATCGTGCCCTCTTTGACGTAGGTACCCGGTCCGGGTTCCTGTCCTGTTATGATTCCAGAGCCGCTGATTTCCATGCGCAGCCCGAGGGACCGGAGCTCCTCCGCTCCCTCGCGCAGGCTCATACCGTCAAGGTCGGGAACCCTTACCGAGCCATCGTCCGGCGGCTCTTCCGGCTCTACCTCAGTGTACACGACAATGCCGGATCCGGGCCGCACCTCCAGGCCCGGGGGTGGGAACTGATCTTCCACCGTGGGGCCATCACCCACCACCGTCAGGTGGAGTCCCTCCTCCACTGCCAGATCCTGTACGTCGTCGACCGGCCAACCTATCAGGTCGGGCATGGAGAATGGCTCCGACTCCGGGGGCTGCAGAAGATCATCATCTTCGGCCTCGGCTTCCTCGATCTCCTCCGGATGGCTCGGCGCGATGTCCATGTACCGCAGGACCTCCTCCGTAACGGCGGAGAAGACCGGCGCGGCAACCACACCCCCGTAGTACATGCCCTCGGGTTCATCAACCACGACATAACAGACAAAAGCCGGGTCGTCCGCCGGGGCAAATCCCAAAAAGGACGCCAGGTGATGATCCTGCGAGACCACCCCGTCCACGGTCTTCTGCGCCGTTCCTGTCTTGCCCCCCACGCGGTAGCCGGGGACGCGGGCATTCGAGCCGGTCCCTTCTTCCACCACCGACACCATCAGATCCCGTACGGTCGCCGCCGTGGTCGGTGAGATCGCGCGGCGGACCACCTCGGGGGGGACCTCCTCCACCACCCCGCTGTCGGCATCCTCCACCGCCGAGACAACCTGGGGGCGAAGCAGTTCTCCATCGTTGACCACCGCACTGATAGCGGTGATCATCTGCAGCGGGGTGACCGTGAGCGTCTGCCCGAACGCCATCACCGCCAGGTCAACGGGACGCGCGCTGTCCCGGGGTGGATAGATGCCGGCCGCCTCACCGGGGAGATCAATCCCGGTGGGACCGTCCAGTCCAAAGGCAGATACATAGCGGTAAAATGGGTCGCGGCCGAGCTCCAGGGCCGTCTTTACAAATACCACGTTGGCGGAACGCGCGAAGCCCTCGGCGAAGTCTGTCTGGTCCAGACCCTGCCGGTTCCAGTTGTGAATGACCGCACCCGGCACCCGCACGTATCCCGGATCGTAAAAACCCGTCTCCGGGCTGACCACGCCTTCCTCCAGTGCCGCGGCCGCGGTGATGGGCTTGAATACCGATCCCGGGTGCTGGGTCTCACTGACCAGCGGGTTCCTCCACAATTCAGACGGTACCCGCGACCACTGATTCAGGTCGTACGAGGGATGCGATGCCATGGCCAGGATGCGCCCCGTGTCCGGTTCCATGAGCATGATGTGTCCACCCCGTGCCCCGGTTTCGCTTATGACATTGGCCAGCTCTCTCTCTGCAATGTACTGAATCATTTCATCGATGGTCAAATAAATGTTGTCCCCCGGTACGGGCTCCTCGTGACTGTACACGGCCTGGGGAATCTCCCGCCCCTCGGCATCGAACTCCATAGAAATCTTTCCGGGCTCGCCGCGCAGGACGTAATCATAGCCGTGTTCGATTCCCTCCAGACCCTGACTGTCAATACCCGCAAATCCCAGCAGGTGAGATGCCAGGGAACCCTTGGGGTAAAATCTCTCACTCTCCTTGGTGAAGTACAGCCCGGACAGCTCCATCTCCCGCACCGCGCGCGCAGTATCCGCGGCCAGTTTCCGCTTGAGCCACACGAATGACGCCGGCCGCGAGAGGCGATCCCGGAGCACCCCCTCATCCATGCCCAGGACCCCGGCCAGCTCCGCGGCGGCCGCGTCCGCGTTCTGTACCTCAGCAGGGATCGCGTACAGCGAATCCACATCCACACTGACCGCCATTTCCCGCCCCACACTGTCGTAGATGACTCCGCGACGGGGCTGGATATCGATCTCGCGAATCCTGGCATCGAAGGCGGCCCGGGTCAGTTCGTCACCCATCACGATCTGGATCCACCCCACGCGAAAAATGAGGACAGCAAGGAGGAAAAGAAAGAGTATCAATCCGTGCAGGACTCTCCTGCGCATCTGGATACTGGGGAGTCTCATGTGGGCGTCGCTCCTCGCATTATAGAGAGTGAATGAATCAGCGAATCACATCGGCGCGTGCGGGATGCCCGCCCCGCAGCCAGCGCAGGAACCAGCTGCCTATATCGGCAAACTGCGGCAGCGTCAGGGGTGGTTTTTCATCCGGCACCTGCAGCTGCAGTAACACCGTTTTTTCCTCCAGCTCGATGGGCAGATCCTCCCCGGATTCGGAAGCAGTCTGCACATCGCCCCCGACCCCGGCAATCACAGCGTCTCCCGTCGCCCCGTCCGCCTCGTCGCCCGACGGGATAATCATCCCCAGCTCATCGCGGGCAATCCGGGCTATTCGCTCCGAAGACTGCAGGGAGGCCACCTCCATTTCCAGCTGGCTGGTCCGGGCCTGCTCCTCCCCCAGCTCCGCCCGAAGCTGGGCCAGTTCGTAACCCTGTGCGGCAGTCATGGACTGAAGAAATATCAGGGCCAGGGCCATGCAGAACAGAACAGCGCCCGCAGAGCAGATCTGCACCAGACCCACGCGCCTGGCACGTATCGCCGCCTCGCGCTGGGCGCGTCGCCCCCGGTCGCTCCGGCTCCGGTCGACTCTGCCTCCAGGCGACTCAGTCTTTTGCTCATTATTTTCGCCGGCATCACGCTCTCTCGTCAGTTGCTCGGCCGTCATTGCCATTGTACTGTGTGCCTCCCCTCTGTAGAACTCTTCTCCCGGCCCTGCACTTCAGATGCGTTCCACCGCTCTCAGCTTGGCCGATGAGGAGCGCGGATTGTCCTGCACCTCATCGCATCCGGCGGTGAGGGGCCTTCGGGTCAGATCCCGCACCACCGGGCCGTCGCAGATACAGACCGGCAGATCAACCGGACAGCTGCAGCTTTGGGCCATGTCGCGGAAAACTCTTTTTACGATCCGGTCCTCAAGTGAATGGAAGGTGAGGACCACAAATCTCCCTCCGGCACGCAGCAACCAGATCATCTTCTCCAGCAGCTCCGAAAGCCCCTCCAGCTCCCGATTGACCTCTATACGCAGGGCCTGAAAGGTCCTTCGGGCGGGAT
>PWGR01000060.1 GCA_003554565.1 Clostridia bacterium | reverse complement strand
CGGCACGCCCCAAGACGTATCCTCACCGAATAGGCCCATAATCCACTCAGTCGGAACAAAGGCCTCTATTGCACCGGCGACAAGGATGAATAGAATGAATATGGGGACCAGGCTCCGGACAGAGACCCACAGAGAGCCTGCAAATTGACGAGATGCACTGGCCGGTGGATTGTCACCATGTTGCACTCGAGTGCCCTGCGGGTCGAATTCATTCGCGCAGCATGGTGCCTCTTCTGGCACAGAACTCACAGCGCGGGATTCGGTGAAGCTCGCGTCCGAATCAGCAGAGCTGTAAACAGATGATGCAACAGGAATCCGGGACTGATCATTCATCATACCCTGTTTCTGCAGGTGATTGAGCAGCATTCCTCCGCCAATCCCCATCGCGAGACCAGCAACGACCTTGGCGACGGCAATATGCCATCCAAGCGTACCTCCGAGAAGGAAGAAACCCGTTGGACTGATGATAGGCGAGGCGATTAACCAGGAAAATATGGGCCCCCACGGGACTCCCGCTGCCAGCAGTGGGATCATGATAGATACAGTGGTGCAGGAGCAGAGGGGAGTAGCTACGGCCGCAACTGAAGCCACTATGACTCCGAACACCCCGTAACTGCTCATGAATTTATGCATTCTCTCCGCGGGAACAAAGCTCTGTAGTGCAGCTGCTGCAATGAGGCCCAACAAGAGGTATGGTCCCATACTCAGTCCATTTGACCAGGCGTATTCCAAGATATCCCTGGCTACGTCCGGTAGGTATGGCAAGAGAGATCAGCCCTCCGTTCATGTGCTTGGTCCTTATTTCTGGGAGATCCGCTGGGTGTTGTTGACGTCGGTGGAATCTGATTTTTTGTCTTCTGCCTGCATTTGCTGAAGAACCGGCGTCTCGTTGCAGCAGCAAGATCCTGCGTTCTGAGACAATGCGCGCCTCCGCAGGTAGTTGAGCAATCTCCGTATCATTGTGGTTTCACCTCCTGACTATCAGCCAGGCTGACTTCGTTAGCCGGTGAGGGGGACGATACGGTCTTCCTGGCGTCCAGCAAGGAGCGGGCAGTTTCCTCCCAGGCTTCCAATCCGGCTCGGCAAGCCTGGAGACCTTTATTGGTCAGTGTATAGATTTTTCGCGTACGTCCTTGGACGGTTTGCTCGCGGCAGGTCACATAACCTCCTCGCTCAAACTCATGTAGCGTCGGGTAGAGGGCCCCCTCGGTAGGGGTGCAGCATCCCCGAGTCAGATCAGATATCTTCTCCCTCAGGGCATAGCCGTGCATCGGCGTTTCGTGCAGGGCCCGCAGGATAAAAAGTCGGGTTAGGCTCATTTTGATCATGCCATTCCAGTAGGATTTGCTCAAGTAGTTGTTACTCATTATGGACCCCCAATACATTGAGCATAAATGCATCATTGCTTAACACATTATGGCACACGCTGACTCTGACTTGTCAACCGGAGGACTGGACTCAGATTCTTCGTCAGTGCATTAGTGTCTCGGGCCGCTGTATCGCTCCTGTACAGATTGACAGCAGAATTTTCTTCTTCAATTGGGGGCGATGACTTCCAGGACAAACTCCGGAGCTTCCTGGGGGTCTTTGTCCACGCGAGCCCGCTCGGCCATCATCCACTTGGGGCTGGACAGTATCTCCCGCCATGTCCCGGGCCTGACCGGCCGCCAGCTGCTGTAGAGTCTCGCTCTGGGCCACTTCACGAATCCAGGTTCACCACGGCACTGTCCACCCGTTCGGCCGATTTTACAAAGCCGCGGCACGCCGGGTCATCCACTCTCTGATTGTCCGTGCAGCGATACCTCTGTACCTTTGCTCTGATGACTTCCCAACCAGCCATAACGGCAGCATCTGGCGATGCCGGGCGTACGTAAAAGGAAAGCCGGGAGGGGTACTCCCGGCTCTCTGCAAGCTACTTCACGTTCCGGCGCCCGAACGGTCGTACAATCGCCCGCTCCGGGTTGCTGCTATCGATTCCGGCGCCGCATGCTCTGACCCTGACCGGTCTGTTGCTGCGCACCGCCCTGTTGCTGCTGACCCTGTTGCTGCTGACCCTGCTGGGCCATCTGGTCCATTCTGTAGGTGGGCTCCTGGCGCTCTACGTAGTTAGTTCGAGCACTCACCTGCTGAACGATCTGGTCCAGCTGGCGCGATGCGCTGGTGAACATCTGCTTCGCCTGGGGATCATCCGTATCCAGTGCGAAACCCTGCAAGTCGCCGGCGGCAGCCTTGAGCTGACCGATAGTTTGATGCAGCTTGGTACCGGTTGTCAAGTAGCTCACCTCCTCTGTCGATATCCTTGACGCCCGCGCTTGTCGATATGCTGGCAAATCAATCAGGGTCTCGTGAAGGTTTCGCCGGTGAAATGCAGAAGAATGGACCGTGAGCAACACACTCGTTGCAAACAACCAGAAAAACTGAGAGGTGACAACATTGCGTATCACAGAACGAATACACATGATCACTGACGCCGAGGAATCCGTAAACGCAGTATTCCTCGCGACCGAGTGGGGCTCTATTGTGATAGACACCATGAGGACTCCAAAGGATG
>PWGR01000239.1 GCA_003554565.1 Clostridia bacterium | reverse complement strand
CCGACTACAAGAAAACCACCTTCTTGATTATAACACGAGTGTTACTTTCGGTCACGAAGGATATTTCCCGGTGAGCCCCGGAGTGATGACATCTCTGCAGACCAGCAGAGACCTTCACGGAATATAAAAATTGCAGGTCATGCGCCGGGGGAGGGATGGTAAGAACAGCGGGGTAGGAATGTGATGCGCATGTCCGGGTGGTGGGCCCGTTGTGGGGGTAAGGGAGACGAACGCCCGGTGGTGCGGCAGGGGTATCATACCGCCCCGGGGCCAGGATCCTGCTTCGCGGGGTTCTGCGGGGGGACAGCGCGGTCCCGGGCCCGGGGCGGTATGATACCCCTGCAGTGGTGCCGGCGGTCTGCCGCACTGCAGCGACAGCTGTTGGGGTCGTCATGTGGCGGCATGGGAAGAGGGGGGACCCCCCTTCCCATCGCTGGATGGGTACGGATTACCGCTTCAGGCAGGTCACTCTTCAGCGGCGGAAATCACCCATTCCCGCCAGCAGGAGGAACAGAAGGAGCGTTCCGATGTCATCCCGCCTGTCGCCGATTCCTCCCGCCAGCACCAGAAACAGCAGCAGTGTGCCAATATCGTCGTGTCTTCCGAGCATGTAAATTCACCTCCTAGGGTTGGGATTCCTCCGGGATCGGTGTCCTCGATGAGAACGTGGTACATAATACTAGCGCGCAGCAATTATGTGACAGAATTGCTGGGGATCGCGGAACTGGATCGGCCGGTGGTGAGGGGGGATGCTGGCCGGATGTGCAGGAGGTGAGGTGGGGCCATCCGCGTTTTTGCGGAGGCCCCGGTATTCAATTCAGCCCCAATCTCTCCTGTTCAGGGGGTAGAAGGGGCGTATTTCTTCTGGAATTGGCTCAATTTCCTGGTAGTGTCGGAGTATATGTGGTCGCAGTTCTTCCAGAAGGCGGGTGCGCCGCCCTGCGTCGGGACCCTCCGGCGCGGACAGGCTGTCCACCAGCTCCTCCTTCAGCGCCTCCTCATCTGTGGTGAGGATCTCGCCGTCCCGCATCAGGACCTCCCCGGATGCAATCACCGTGCGAACGTCGTGACGGCTCTTCTGCATAACCAGCCGCTCCTGCGGGGTGGCCTGGGGGGTGACATACGGGTCAGGAGTAAGATCCACTACGGCAATATCTGCTGCCATTCCCTTCTGGAGTCGCCCGCACATGTCTTTCAATCCCAGGATTTCTGCGGCGTCGCTCGTGGTCATCTGAACGAGCATTTCCGGGGTGACCGCCAATGGACTGCCGGGATCCAGGTCGGATATGCGGTGCAGCTTCTCCGCTGCGCGCATCTCGGCGATCATGTCCTCGTCGTCGTTGATTCCCTTGCCGTCGATGGCAACGGCGGCGGTGATTCCTGCTTCCAGCACCGCCTTCAAGGGCAGGATCCCGTTTCTCATGTTCAGGTTGCAGCTCGGGTGATGCGTCACTGAAGCTCCGCACTCCGCCAGGATTTCGATGTCTCGTTGGGACATCCAGACCCCATGACCGAGCACGAAGTCCGGCCCCAAAAGCCCCAGACGATGCATGTACTGCACGCTGGTCTGTCCGTGCTCCCGCACCACTGACTCGTTCTGGTAGGGGGTCTGCACCGCGTGGATATGGATCCTGATCCCCCGTTCGTCCGCCACCTCACGCATACGCCGGAGCAGCTGTTCCGAGCACCACTGCGGTCCCATCGGCCCGAGCCCTATGGGGGAGGTCGGGGAGTGATATTGCTCGTGAAGAGCAGCGAAGTCTTCGAAGTACTGCCGGTGCAGTTCCGAGCGGTCGGGGCAGTAGAATTTCTCCGTGCGGCGGCGGAGATCTTGCGGGAGCCGGCGGAAGAAGGTGTCGTCGTCGTAGGTCAGCAGGTTCTGGTCCTTTATGGTGGGAGAGCAGGCCCAGCGCACCCCCGCCTCCCTGTAGGCGGCTATGGCGTCGGGGATTCCCGCCGCCCCGCTCATGTGGTGTATGGTGGTGCAGCCGGAACGAATGTGCTTTATTGCGCACCAGAGCGTATCCAGGTACGGGTCTGGCCGCGCGATGGTCGGTATTACGGTGTTCCAGTACTCCAGGTGGTCGTATCCAGGTCCGAGCTCGAAATAGCTCAACCCGCTGCCGTGCGAGTGGGCATCAATCATGCCGGGCATAACAAGACACCCGCTTCCGCCCTCGACCGGGACGGAGGGGAAGCGTTTTACCAACTCCCGGTACGGGCCTACGGATGCTATCGTACCGTCAGTACCAACGGCCACTGCACCGTCTGAAATAATCCCCCGGTTTCCTGCCGACGGGTCGATGATGACATACCCGCCGTGCACCAGTCTGACAACTCTGTCCTCTGACATGCTCTCGCCTCCTGTGGTTCGGGTTGTTTGCGGTTGAACCTGCCGTGCCCAGCGGGCAGGCCGCCTACATTGTCACATCACCGCAGTAGATGGATTCTGTGCGGGAGGTGTGATCCCTGCGCTCCCGCTGCTTCCCGGTGGGGACTTGACAGGCGCAGGGCAAAACCAGATAATTACGACACCACCATAGTGGTTACTATTGTTGAGGGGG
>PWGR01000127.1 GCA_003554565.1 Clostridia bacterium | reverse complement strand
TTTCCCTCATCTTCGGTGGTTTTCTGTCATCATGTGGTCCATCCACTTCTGTCTGTCGAGCACACCATCCGGGCAGCCGCCAGGTAATGGGTATCCGGGCAGGATTGAACCTCCCCCTGCGACCTGATATACTTGGTCGCAACATAGCAAAATAAATAGCGATTTCGTGATCTTCGGGGCAAGGTGCGAGGGAATTCCCCTCAACTCCTGACCGGCGGTGAAACCCACTTATGTGGGGTGAGCCCGCGAGCCGAGAGGCAGGATTCTGGTTAAAACCCAGAGCCGACAGTAAAGTCTGGACGGGAGAAGATGACTCTTGACTGCCCTGAATGTACTTCAGGGTTTTTTTAATGGGGTGGGTGAACACAGTGGAATCAGGTGAGAAGTTCATGCGGTGGGCGCTGGACCTTGCGCGGTACGGGCGGGGAACGGCCAGTCCCAATCCGATGGTGGGGGCGGTGGTGGTATCCGACGGCGAGATCGTCGGGGAGGGATATCACCGGGTCCCGGGGCGACCCCATGCCGAGGCTGCAGCCCTGCGGGATGCGGGGGAGCTGGCCTCCGGCGCCGACCTGTATGTGAATCTCGAGCCCTGCTGCCATCACGGCAGGACCCCACCCTGCACGGAAGAGATCATCGAAAGCGGGGTGGTGAGGGTCTTTGCCGCCATGGTCGACCCCAATCCCCGCGTGGCCGGGCGGGGATTATCCCGGCTGCGCGAGGCCGGGGTGCAGGTGGAGACGGGTCTTCTGGAGGACGAGGCACAGCGCCTCAATGAGGCATACACAAAATACATCGGTAGCGGAATGCCGTTTGTGACGCTGAAGATGGCCATGACCCTGGACGGCAAGATCGCCACCAGGACCGGTGACTCGCGCTGGATAAGCGGGGACGAGGCCCGGAAGTGGGTGCACCGTCAGCGCGCCGCCTCCGATGCCGTCCTGGTGGGGATAGGGACGGCCCGGTCCGATGATCCCCGGCTGACGTGCCGTTTGCCCGAGTGTCCGGAAAGCGCGCAGCCCCTGCGCGTGATAGCCGACAGCCTCGCCCGCCTGCCGGCTGGGGCGCGGCTCCTGTGGGAAGCTCCGGAGAGGCCGGTGCTCGTCGCCTGCACGGGCGATGCCCCGCAGGGGCGGCTGGAAAAACTACGCTATGCCGGGGCGCAGGTGGAGACTTTTCAGAGCCGGCCGGACGGCGACGGTCTGGACCTGAAGTCCCTGCTGCACGGCTTGGCCGCAAGAGAGATAACCAGTGTTCTCTGCGAGGGAGGGGGAGAGCTGGCCCACGGCCTGGTCTTCTCCGGTCTGGTGGACAGCATAGTCATCTTTTTGGCGGGCAAGCTCATCGGCGGGCGCGACGCACCGACTCCCCTGCAGGGGGCGGGCGTTGACAGCATGGATGAGGTGCTTGAGCTGTGCGACATGGAGATAGACCGCGTGGGTGAGGATCTGCGCATAACAGCACGCATCCCGCCCATGGAGGGGGAGAGCTGATGTTTACGGGCATAGTGGAGGAGATAGGCGAGGTGGCGGACATACAGAGGAAGGGCTCTGCCATGAACCTGCGCATTCAGTGTGCAGAGGTTATGGGGGATCTGTCGGTCGGTGACAGTGTGGCCGTGAATGGGCTTTGCCTCACGGCAGAGGAGGTGGAGCCCGCAGCATTTTCTGCCGGGATCATGCCCGAGTCGGTCCGGCACAGTACTCTCGGCGACCTGCGGGTCGGCTCGAAGGTGAACCTGGAACGGGCCATTGCGGCGGGCGAGAGGTTCGGCGGGCATCTGGTCTCGGGCCACATTGATGGGGTCGGGCGGGTGAGGAGCCGGCGCCCGGAGGACAACGCGCAGTTGTTCGTGATTGAGGTTGATCCCGGGATTACGGAGTCACTGGTGGAGAAGGGGTCAGTAACGGTAGATGGGGTGAGCCTTAGCATAACCGGGCTGGAGCGGGGGAGTTTTTCCGTCTCTATCATCCCTCACACCATCCAGCATACCACGCTGCGGGACCTCAGGTCCGGGGGCAGGGTAAATGTTGAAGCTGATCTGATCGGAAAATACGTGGCGAAGTTTGTCTCCGGCCTGCCGTCGGGGGATGACCTGACTGCGGACGCTCTGCGGGACAAGGGGTTCAAATGAATTTTACCTGGGAGGCACAGTATGTTCGACAGTATTGAAGAAGCGGTGCAAGAAATCAGGGTCGGACGCATGGTCGTGGTGGTCGATGACGAGGACCGGGAAAACGAGGGCGACGCGGTGATGGCGGCCGAGCACGCCACACCGGAGAACATTAACTTCATGGCCAGGGAGTGCCGGGGGCTGATATGTACCCCGATGACGGCCGAGCGGGCCGGGGAGCTGGAGCTCCCCCAGATGGTGCGGGACAACACCGACACCATGCGCACCGCCTTCACCGTCTCGGTGGACGCCGCCGGAACCTCCACGGGAATCTCCGCCTACGACCGGGCGGAGACCGTGCGGGCACTCGTCGATACAGAGACGACACCAGATGACCTGCGCCGTCCCGGGCATATCTTCCCGCTGGTGGCCAAGGACGGGGGGGTGCTGCGGCGGGCGGGTCACACTGAGGCCGGAGTGGACCTGGCGCAGCTGGCCGGCCTGGCCCCGGTCGCGGTGATCTGCGAGATCATGAAGGACGACGGGACCATGGCCCGGGTGGACGACCTCGTCGAGTTCTGTTCCGAGTTTGATCTGAAGCTGGTAACCATCGAGGACCTCATCAGGTATCGGCGCACCGAGGAAGAGCTGGTCGAGCACGTCGCGCAGGTACAGCTGCCGACCCGGTTCGGCCGCTTCACCCTGCACGCTTACCGCGACCGCCTCACCGGCGAGGTGCACCAGGCTCTGGTCAAGGGGGATCTGTCCGGGGTAGAGGCACCGATGGTCCGGGTGCACTCCGAGTGTCTGACCGGGGACGTGTTCGGGTCGCTGCGCTGCGACTGCGGTCCACAGCTGTCAGCGGCTATGGCCAGGATTCAGGAGGAGGGCACCGGCGTCATCCTGTACATGCGGCAGGAGGGCCGGGGCATCGGGCTCATCAACAAGCTCCGGGCCTACGACCTGCAGGACGGGGGACTGGACACGGTGGAGGCCAACGAGGCGCTCGGGTTTCCAGCCGATCTCAGAGACTACGGTATAGGGGCGCAGATACTGAAGGATCTGGGGATAAGACGGCTGCGGCTTCTGACCAACAACGAAAAGAAGACCGTGGGCCTCAGGGGCTACGGCCTGCAAGTGATAGAGCGCCTGCCGTTGGAGACGGGGGCCAATCCACACAACATCCACTACCTGCAGACCAAGCGAGACAAGCTGGGCCATCGATTGTCTGCCGAGAGGGGGAGAAGCGATGAAAGTGAATGAGGGCAGTCTAAGTGCAGAGGGGCTGAAGTTTGCCGTGGTCATCGGCCGGTTCAACGAGCTGTTTTCCAGACAGCTTCTGAACGGGGCGCTGGACAGACTCAAGCGGCACGGTGCCTCAGAGAGTGACATCGAGGTGACCTGGGTGCCGGGCAGCTTTGAGATACCCCTTGCGGCGAAGAAGGCGACCGCCGGGGCGGATGCCGTGATCTGCCTGGGGGCGGTGGTGCGCGGGGACACCCCGCACTTCGATTACGTGGCGGCGGAAGTGTCCAAGGGAGTGGCCAAGGTCTCCCTCGATGCGGAGAAACCGGTCATCTTCGGGGTCATTACCACCGACACCCTGGAGCAGGCCATCGAGAGATCCGGGACCAAGGCCGGCAACAAGGGAGCCGAGGCGGCGGAGGCGGCAATTGAGATGGCCAATGTGATGCAGAAGATCAGCTGAGGGAGTTGGCTGAGGCCAGGTCAGCAAAGATTGTCGAGTTGCTCGAGGGGCTTTTCCGTCCTGCATATGCCGCAGAATGCGTCTATTTTGGTGCTCTGCTCCGCACCTGCCGCGCAACAGGCTCACCCAGATACTGCGCGGCAGGTGCGGCGTGGTGTTATCTGCTCAACGTTCAGCGATACAGCCGCCCCTGCTCGGCCTCGGCGACGAGAGAGGAGAAACCGGCCTCCTGCACGGCGGGCGCTCCCTCCGCGGTGGTGATTACCGTACCCCCGCAGCCGAGGATCACCCCGTCCAGCATGATGGGGCGTCCGCCCGCGATGGTCATGCGGGTGAGACCTACATCCGGGTCGATAACTGTCACATCCGCATCTGCGCCCTCGCCCAGGTGTCCCTTCTGCTTGAGACCGAACATATCCGCCGGGGCGGCGGAAAGCTTGTCGGCCAACTCACTAAGGGTGAGAGCCCCGTAGCGGACAAGGGCCATGCCCCGCTCCACGGCGACGTTGCGCGGGTTAGCGCCTCCATCTGTGGATATGGCGTCGACAATGAACTCGCCTTCCTCGTTCTTCGCTGTAGCGGCGGTGAAGGTGGCCTGGGGCGAGTTGACCGGGAAGCTCATGGACATGTCCGTGTCCTTTTCCTCCCACAGCTTCACGCCCTCGGTCCCGGTAACCAGCACCATGCGCCCGCCGTATTCCACGCGGACATTGCCGTAGCCGTCTGCGATGGCCTGCCGGAGGCCGTCCTGGGTAGGGGAGTAGCCCCGCATGGTCAGGCAGTTGCGGGTCACGTGGCTGTCCGGCTTACCGTCGCTGCAGCTGCCGCTGGTGCCGTTTATGGTGCCCAGATACGACTCGGCCACGACCTGTTCGTCCAGCCGGTCGAGGAGCTGCATGGTCTCGAGGATCTCCTCCGCGGGGCTTTCGACCATACCGCGGCAGTAGCTGTTGGCGTGGGCCACGTGCATTCTGTTGTCCCCGAGCAGCTCTGGTATCTCCCGGACACCCTCGATGTGGCTGCCGGTCTCGGTGGTGCCGAGGTGAAATGCGATGTAGCAGCCGCGCTCGTTGGCTGCGCTGATGATCTCCGACGTCGTCTCCGGGGTGAGCGGGTAATGTCCGCCGACGATCTTGATGCCCAGTGAGCCCTCTGCCAGGGCTTCATCCACCAGTCCGGCAATTTCGCCCTGCGGGGCGTCCCGGTCACTGAGCTCCCGGTTGATGGGGTACAGGGCGCCCACGGTCTGGCCCACCCCGCGCTCCCCGAAACCGGCCAGGAAGTCGTCCATGGTGCTGCCGAAGTCGACCATGGTGGTCACGCCCACCGCGGCGGTCATGCGGTAGCCCACGCCCCTCCCGCGGCCCACGTGTACGTGGCTGTCGACTACGCCGGGGAAGACCAGGTCTCCCTCCAGGTCTATGATTTCACGTGCTTTTTCCCCCGAGATTCCCTCGGAAACTGCGGTTATGTGCCCGTCCTTGATTCCCAGATCGAGCACGGCGTCGATGTCGTTTTGCGGGTCGATGACTCGACCCCCGGTCAAAACCAGATCATAAGCATATCTCGGCACAGTGATTCCTCCCTTGTGTATTGCGCTTCTGCGTCCCGTGCAGTCCCGATGTCATTGGACCGCACATCTTCCCGGTACTATTTTCTTCGATGCGGCAAAACGGGAACCTGCTTTTCATCCACCCTGCGGCAGCTGCGGGTTTCCGGCCTCCGGTTCCGTTCGCTGGGCTTTGCGCTGCGGGTGCTGGATCCGCACCTGTGCCCGGCATCCATCCGCCGCCAGGTGGATTATGTGCGTTGATCTGCCCATTTCCGGTAGGAAAATGAGCGCTGATCGTGAAGGAAGTCAGACGATGTAAACCCCATTTGCCTGGTGTCGGCACCGGCGTGCCACGGGTGCCTCTTACCGACATCAGGGTTGTCGCATTTTGCAGCGGGAGTATGTAAGGCGACCGGGGGCGGGACCCGTCCGCCGGTCCGGGGTAGATGTGGGGTTTTGAGCAGCTTTTCATTACAAGGAGAGGGTGTTTCCGGGTGACACACGAAGTCAAGTGGTTAGGTCATGCTGCTTTTGAGATTGCTGCGGGAGACGGAACGCGGATACTGGTCGACCCCTGGATAACCGGAAATCCGAGCTGCCCGGTAGATCTGTAGGATGTGGTAGAGCCGGACCTGATTCTCATCACGCACGATCATTTCGATCACGTGGACGAGGAACTGGCGTCCCTGGTGGAGGGTACCGATGCTATCATCGTGGCCCAGCCGGAAGTGGTGGGCAAGCTGGGCGAGACCGGTATCCCCGAGGATAACTTCATCTTTGGCATGGGTATGAATATCGGCGGTACAGTAGAGGAAAAGGGCGTTGAGGTCAGGATGGTGCAGGCCTTTCACTCCGCTGAGTGCGGCGCTCCGGCCGGGTACTTGATCACCACCGGAGACGGTACGACCATCTACCACGCGGGGGACACCGGGGCATTTCCCGGTATGAAGATGCTGGGCGAGATGTACGATATCGACGTGGCCCTGCTGCCCATAGGCAGTGTATTTGTCATGGACCCGCAGCAGGCGGCCTGGGCCCTCACAGCGCTGGAGCCGGAGATGGCCGTTCCCATGCACTACGGCACCTTCCCCATCCTGGTGCAGGATGCCGGGGAGTTCGTGCGGCTGGCCGACGAACAGGCCCCCGGGGTGGACGTGCAGGCGCTGCAGCCGGGCGAGAGTTTGAAGCTGTAGCCGGAACAGGATGAAGCGACGGCCCCGGGCGACCGGGGCCTCTCTTACTGAAACATCCCGCAGGCTCGGGAGACTCCAGGTCGGAGGATGAGTCCGATTGGTCCTTCGCGCGGGAGAGTGACCCTGTGGGGATTGTAGTCCCGCGGGACCTGCCGGTATTTATTCCTTCTAATTTGCACGGCAACTGCATCGCATTATCCCTTGGCCACGCGCATCAGGGGCAGATGAGTGCAGAGCGTGGGTCGCACACGACTTGCAATCCCACCGCCGGGAAGGGGCGCCGCTTCTTACTTCTGGCCGGACGGGGATGAACTGCGGGGATCCTTGTGTCCTGCATGCGTACTCCTGCCTTCGCCAGGGCCGACCGGAAAAGGACTGGTGTGCTGGTTGAACGGGCGAGGCGTTGCAATGGATGGGGATGCAGCGTGCATATGTATTGCCGCTACCTTACTGCACTTCTCTGCCGCTTTACCTTCCAAAACCGTGGGTGGCTTGCGGGCGGGAACTAAAGAAAATCCATCCATATAACGAGCTATATAGTGTAAGCAAATACCACCAGCGAAGGGAGTGCAGTATTGTGAGTGACAGTCTATTTTGCAGGTGGGCGATGGCGATCGTCGCTGCGCTGCTGCTACTTGCCATCACCTCACCCGGGGTCCTCGCGTCGGGGGACATCCGGGTCGTACCTGTGCGGGAGGCGTCGACCTACTGGCGCGACGGGGCGATTCTCCGCGCGCTGGGCGTGCTGCAGGAAGTGCCGGAGACGGGGGAAGAAGAACCCATGAGCCGGTTGGCATTTGCAAAGAAGGCCGTGAGGTTGTTTGGGGGCAGGCGGCAGGAGCGGTTTCACTCCGGGAGTGCACCTGAATTTGCCGATGCGGGTGAGCTGGAGAAGACCGACTGGGGCGCGGTCAACGCGGCCGCCGGCATGGGACTGGTCCGGGCCTGCGGGGAGGCGGGGTTCCGCCCCGGTGATGCTGTCACCGTCGCGGAGGCACTGGTAGTGCTGCTGCGCGGGAGAGGAGTGGACTGGGAGGTGCACGCCCCGTATCCCGCGGGCGTACTGATGGCCGCCGACGAAGAGGGCCTGCTGGAGGAGCTGCCCGGACTGGGAATGCACGATCCACTGCTGCGGGGAGATGCCCATCGGCTTTGCGCCCAGGTGGCCCCGGAAGACCGGGATGGGCAGTTTGCCGTCGGCCTGGTAACCGGTGTCTGCTCAGTCAGCGGTGAAATCGAGGCGTTTTCCACCGAGGGAGAGGAAACCTGGAGCCTCGCGGATGAGGTGCACCTGCTGGATGCGGACGAACTGGAGGCGGCGGTGGGACACGCGGTGCTCATCGTGTTCGATGAGGGGGGTAATGCTGGCTTCGTGGAGATGAATGAGCCGGTGCATACCTACCGGGGGGAGCTGTGTGACTACGCGCTGGATCCCGGTTCCCTCTGCATCGACGGTGAATGGGTGGATCTGGATCTGGACCGGGAAAATGCGGTGATGTGGGAGTGCAACGGGATGCTCACCGGCATAGTGCCGGGACACGAGGAGATGTTCGAGGAGCAGCTGCAGCGGTGGTGCGAGATGGGCGCGGATACCGCGGTGCATCGCAATGAAGACGGATGGGGCAGCGTTATCGTGGACTACTGGGATGTGCCGGTAGCGGCGGGGCAGACCGTGCCGGAGGAGGGCCCCGCCGGCGACCTGGTCGTGCTGCTGGAGACTGAGCCGGTGGAGCTGCCCCTGCGATTGTCGGTGACGGAGGACAGACCGGAGGTATTCGGCGACGCGCAGAGTTTGTGCGAGGTGCAGGAGGGGGACCTGGTGCGGGTCGCCACCGTGGGCGGCGGCGGGTGGCAGCTCCACCGCATGGAGGTGTCGCGCGACCGCATAACCGGGGCGCTGGTGCCGGACGAGTACCGGAGGCGCCGCTCCCCGTCGGAGACGCTGCACTATTTCACCTGGGAGAGCGGCGAGGAGCTGGTGATCGATGAGGATGCGTTTCTGGGCAACCCCGCCGGGCTGCGCAGGGCGAACTGGTTGACTGTTGCGTTGGATGCGGGGGGTGAGGCGGTGTACGCGGTCGCCGCGAAACGGGCCGGTGTGGACGTGCCGGTGCTGGTCACCGACTGCTGGGAGGACGCCGGTGGGCTGTACGTGCGGGGGGACTACCGCGGGACGCGGGCGGACCTGCCCGTGGAGATGGATATCGAGACCCTTGACGCGGAGATCTCTCTGGAGGGACATCCCGCGTCGGCTCTGGTGCAGTTTGTCGAGGATCCCGGCGGCGACGTCGTCGGAATCGCCGCCCGGGCTGTAGCACTTCCCGGCCCCACCGGGACGGTGACCGTGGTGTCCTTAAATGCCGATGAAAAGTGCGTCACCCTGCGGTTGGAAGACCTGCAGTACGCGGTGTCGGTGGACCCGCTGGTGTACGATTCGGAGGGGGAGTACGTGAAGTTACACGAGCTCTCGGTCGGAGATGAGGTGATGAGATACGAGATCAACGGTTGGGAGGTCCTGATTCTGGAGAGGAATGAGTAGAGGGCGACCGGGTTTGGACCTGACGGATTCTTGCGCAGGTGTGACATGTGGCTGTCACACCTGCGTGGTTTCATGAGGATGCGGGCGAGCCGCCTGTACATGCTTCCCGGAATGCGAATTCAGGGAGCGCAGTAGACAGCCGGAGGCAGTTCTGTCCTGTGGTAAGGGCGCGTACAGAATTTGTGTCGCCTGTGGGAAGGAATTGGCAGGCCGTTCCCGAAAACATTTCTGCGCCGGGGAAAATCGGCGATATATTTCCATATATGATGATCACCGCAGCAAAGCACAAAAGGAAAGAATGCGAGATGCATGTCAGGACCCGGATCAAGCGATGCGGCAGTCTACGGCGGGGACATGGGATGAGTTGCTCCATCTCCTGATGTATGGAGCAGTTGGCAAACCCCTTTCGACAAGACGGGAGGGGTCGTTCCAACTCTGGCTCTTCGGCGGTTTCTCTTCGCGGGTCGCTCAGAGCCGTGCGTTTGCAGTGGTGTCTGACTGCTCCGAGAAGCCTGCTGATGCTGTCGATTAGGGTTATCAGGTTTGACCGGTGAGTTTCTCTTCCTCGGAAGGAGGGCGGTGCCGGTGGGTACTCAAGAAGGTGATAGGGACGGTGAGGCCAATCGTTTGAAAATCCGTACACTGGGGCAGTTCGTGGTCCGGTGCGGCGATGCTGTCCTCACGGAGGAGGC
The DNA here is from genome assembly GCA_003554565.1 of Clostridia bacterium. GTDB lineage: Bacteria > Bacillota > Sulfobacillia > SLMV01 > SLMV01 > PWGR01. Next base: position 2,013 of record PWGR01000127.1, on the reverse strand, counting down.
CGGGAGGTCGCAGAAGCTGTGGGACCTGTTTACATACTTTCTGCGCAACCGCGAGCGCCTGGTCCCGCCGGATACGATAGCGGCTCAACTGTGGCCCGAAGCCGATAATGCCGACCCGAAAGCGGCCGTTCAGGATCTTATCTACCGGATGAGGAGGCTATTTCGCGATGCACTGCCCTCGTGCGAGGACCTGATCCGCGTTGATTTCTCCCAGGGGTGTTACAGCTTCTACCTGGGGGATGCGTGCTGGTGTGACGTGGACGAGTTCCTGGAGCTGACGGAAGAGGCGTCGCGCCTGATCGACGATGATGCAGCGGGTGCAGTCGATGCCCTGCAGAGGTGTGTTGATCTGTACAGGGGGCACTACCTTCCGGAGTGGCCGCACCAGCCGTGGATTCTGCCCGTCAGGCAGTATTACCGCCGCATCTACGTCAGGAATCTGATGCAGCTGACTGATCTTCTGCGGGATCACGACCGGTATCCCGAGGTGATCGACGTGTGTGAGAGGGCCTTCATGCTTGAGCCACTCCCCGAGGCGGAGGAGCTGCATCATCGTTTCATGGAGGCGCTGGTCAGGGTCGGAAGGCCCAGTGATGCGCTCGAGCACTACGAGTTTCTGAGTGGATTGATGAAGCAGCAGCTGGATGTGGCGCCGGGTGAGTCTCTGCGGGAGCTGTGTGAGCTGATCAGAAGTGACCGGGAGATCATCGAGTCGGAGCAAGTGGACAGAGACCTTTCGTCAGTTTCCGGGAAGCTCATGCGGGCAGAGGAGGTGGAAGGAGCGCTCCTGTGCGACCGGGAGGTGTTCCGCTACCTCTACCGTCTCGAGATGCGACGCGCCGAACGGGTCGAAGACCGCGCCGTTTTCGGGATCATTACTCTCACTGATGCTGACGGGGATGTGCCGGATCGCGCGGTACTGGAGCGAGTGGCGCCGCAGCTGGAGGAAGTCCTGTTGTCCAACCTTCGCAGGGGAGATGTCATAGCGCAGTGGAACGGGGCGCAGTTTCTGGTGCTGCTGTCGGCTTTTCGAGGTGACGATGCCATTGTGTGCTTCTCCAGAATTGAACGGGGATTTTCCGCGGGGTGTTCTGAGCCGGGAATCGCCCTGGAGGGTAGGTTCCGGGCAGTTGCCGATGAGATCGAGAGAGATCTTCAACCCCACTAATAGCTTCTCCTCGTTGGTCGGGTCTGCATAAGCTGCTCGACCTCGAGGATCTCACCGTGCTTTTTCTTTTTACCACTCACATATCGTCTCTTCCAATTTCGCTGATTTGTGTCGGATATCGGCGAAAATACCCGGGTGATGTGTTTTTTGCATAAATCCGTACCGTATCCGTACCGGTTCTGACTGCAATCTGACTGGCGTGTGTTTCAATAAGTATGCGCGAATTATGTGACCCTGGACTGGTTTCTTGACTCAGTCAGATTCAGTTCCAGCGGGGATGGGGGATAGAGTCGTGCCCGACGAAAGGTGTGGATTCAATACACAAGCCGCATCCTTCATGGTCCGGATTACCTTCTGTCATAATGCGAGCTACCAGGGGGAAATTACCTGGCTGGAGGGGGAGAAGACCCGGTACTTCCGCAGTGCGCTGGAGCTGATGACGCTGTTACAGGAGGCAGTGCAGGAGTGCGATGGTCCGTCGGCAGAGCGCCAGCTGCGAACCTGGCGGGAAGAGGATGAACCGGAGCACCTCAAGACGGATACCCGGAGACCGGATTGTGGATGATATTGGGTAGCGTGCATTGTGATGGGTGTGGTGGAAGAGGACACATATCCATTTGTGTTTACTCGACCGCCTTTCGCAGCTGACGACCGCCGCAGATACATTCATAACTCCGCATACGGGAGGAGTGAGGCCGGTGAAGTGCCAGCATAACGCGCGGATTGTATCTAGAACTGGGCGCAGCACGCTGCGGGTTACGTGCGTGGACTGCGGGTTGAGCGTGCGTGCGCAGCCGGCCGAGGAGAAGCGGTGGGAAGTAAGGCGGCTGAGAGTGCGGGATTTT
>PWGR01000153.1 GCA_003554565.1 Clostridia bacterium | reverse complement strand
CGGTTTTACTAACATGCTCCTGCGGTTGTTGGACGATTATGACCCGGAATTCATGGTCGTCTCGTTCGATCGCGGAAAACCCGAGCATCGCATCAAGCTCTACCCCGATTACAAGGGTCATCGACCGGAGATGCCGGATGACCTGCGCAGCCAGTTTGCGCCTGCGCGCGAAATTCTGGCGGGCCTGGGAATACCCTGTCTGGAGGTCGACGGTGTTGAGGCGGATGATGTGATAGCATCCGTGGTCGGCAAGCTGTCCTCCCGGCGAGAAAAATGCCTCATCGTAACAGGGGACAAGGATTTTCTGCAGCTGGTGGACGATAATGTGAGGGTCCTGCTCACCCGCCGCGGAATCACCGAAATGACTGAGTACGACAGGGAGCAGGTGCTGGAGGATGTGGGTTTGCCTCCCGAGCGTCTGGCGGATATGAAGGGACTGATGGGGGACTCTTCCGACAACATACCGGGGGTTCCCGGGGTCGGAGAGAAGACAGCACAGAAGCTTCTCCGGCAGTTCAGCTCCGTGGAGGAGGTCCTGGAGAACCTGGATGCAGTTCCGGGCAAGAAGCTTCCCCAGACGTTGTGTGAGCACGCAGATGACGCACGGATGAGCAAGAAACTGGCAACGATTGACCGTGATGTCAGGGTGGATGTCTCTCTTTCGGACTGCCGGACCGGCGAGTTGGACCGGGATAGATTGCGGAAGGTCTTTGGTCGCCTTGGGTTCCGGCGAATAGCCGAACGGCTGGATCTCGACGCCCGAGAGGTCTCCTCGCACGCTCCGAAAGATGCCCCCGAGTGTGAGGCCGTGGACATGGAGGACCTGGAAGACTTTTTGATCCAGGTTCCCGAGGATGGAGAAGTAGTGATCGATTTTGTTATTGAGCCACGCGGTATCCGGGGTGATCTGCGTCATCTTTTCGTCTTTGACACTGCCAACGGGACGGCGCACTACCTGTGCACAGTTGATGGTGCGGATGCAGCGGTCATGGCACATCAGGTGGTGAGCAAACTTCTCGGTGCCGCAAACCTTCGGGTCATCGGGTGTGGACTCCGGCCGCTTTTTCTGTGGTCCGGGATACACCGTCCAAAGGCGGAGATCATCGACCTCAAGGTATTAGCCTATCTGATGGATCCGTCCCAGTCATCCTACACCCTCGAGGCGCTCGGTCACCGTTTTCTCAACCGTACCGTTTCAGAGCTCAGTGATGACATCGAACTGTCTGCTGCCTCGGATCGACTCGCTGCCCTGCATGAAATGGTAGAAGTCCTCTCGGGCCAGGCCCGTACCGTCGGTGTGGATGAGCTCTTCGCAGAAATTGAGGTCCCGCTGATTCCCCTCCTCGCCTCTATGCAGGATCGCGGTATTCGAGTGGACGCCACGATCCTACGCCAGGAAGGTGACCAGCTGGATGCGGAGATAGAGGAGATTCAGGGAAGAGTGTGGGAACTCGCCGGCAGGCAGTTCAACCTCAACTCTCCCAAGCAGCTGGGACAGGTGCTTTTCGAGGAACTGGAGCTGCCCGTGGTCAAAAAGACCAAGACCGGCCCGTCCACTGATTCGGAAGTATTACAGCAGCTGTCTGAAGAGCACGAGATACCACGGCTCGTCCTGGATTACCGACACTTAGCAAAGCTGCGGGGAACGTATGTCTCCGGGCTTCTGAAGGTGATAGACGAGGAGTCCAATCGGGTACATACCACATTCAAACAGTGCGTTACCGCCACGGGACGCCTGTCCAGCGCCGATCCCAACCTGCAGAATATCCCCGTGCGGGACCGGCGGGGCAGGCGGTTGCGACGGGCATTTGTGGCCGAGCCCGGCTGGAAACTGCTTGCGGCGGATTACTCACAGATTGAGCTGCGGGTCCTGGCGCATTTTTCACAGGATGAGAGAATGATTGAGGCCTTCAGGTCCGCAGAAGACATACACGCCCGCACGGCCTCGGAAGTGTTCGGGGTCGGATCTGATGCGGTGACGCCCGAGATGCGCTCGGCGGCCAAGGCGGTGAACTTCGGGATCATTTATGGCATAAGTGGGTACGGGCTGTCCCGCAGTCTGGAGATTGACGCTGAGGAGTCGCAGAAGTACATTGATGACTACCTGGATCGTATGCCCGGGGTGAGGGATTATCTGCAGCGTGTCGTGCAGAGAGCGAAGGAGGACGGCTACGTCCGCACAATGATGGGGCGAATCCGCTATCTCCCGGATCTTCACTCCAGTACGTGGCATCGTCGTAGGTTTGCAGAACGAACCGCGTTGAACACTCCGATTCAGGGAACGGCGGCCGACATCATCAAAAAGGCCATGGTAGAGGCCGCCACGGCAGTCCGCGAGGAGCAGTTGGAGTGCCATATGCTCCTTCAGGTACACGATGAGCTGATCTGGGAGGTCCCTGCAGCGGAAGTTGACCGCCTGAGTGAGCTGGCCCGCTCTACGATGGAACAGGTGGTTTCCCTCGATGTTCCGCTCAAGGTGGATCTCAAAACGGGAGACAACTGGTATGATATGCAGCAGCTGAATTTGAGGTGAGCGCAGTTGCCCGAACTACCCGAGGTGGAGACAGTCCGTCGCGGTT
>PWGR01000318.1 GCA_003554565.1 Clostridia bacterium | reverse complement strand
GCCCCGGTAAGACGATGCATGCTCTCGAGGGACATGAAAGCCCCGGTTCCAAAATCCTGCCGAATCACTCCCTTGATCAACACCGCGTGCTCACGCTCGCCCGTGAGGTGGGACGACAGGACCACCTCATCTCCCGTCGACAATTCCAGGGTTCGCGACATGTATTCGCAGATTAACAACCCCGAGTCGGGAACCTGGATGCGCTGACCGCGTTCATTCTCAAAACGCCGCAGCTGGGCGTCATGCGGGAGCGCGCGCAGGAGCACGGTCATATCTCGCCAACCACTGGACACCTCAAACGGGTGCTCAATCACGGGCTCCATGGCCCGCAGGTCTATCTGTTCCGCCAGCCCGGCAATGCCCAAATCTGACACTGGCTCATCAAAACGCACCGCGTAGTCGTAGAGCTCAAATTTCTCGAAGGGCTCGTAGATTATGGTGTCCACCATCCCCAGCATGTAAAACGGAACCAGCACCAGGGTATAGGCGAATGCAACCCCCAACACAGCCAGAATGAAGCGCTTCTTGTTTCGGAACAGCTGACGTAGCATGATCCTGTACGAAAAGGACAGCCAACCCCACACCCGGGGAAGATAGGTTTCCAGCATATTCTTACCGCCTGCAGGCGGCGGCGCCGGCTGCATGGCGTGTGCCGGGGCAATGTGCAGCACCCCTCGTGCGGCCCACACCCCGGTTCCCCCACAGAACAGCAAGGTTAGGAAACTCCCCACTATGATCAGTGACCAGTTAATCTGTATCCGCAGCAGGGGGATCGCAAAGAACTCGAGGAATACCATCTCGGTTATGGGCCGGATCAGCAGGTGTCCCACCCCCATACCCAGCACTGCCCCGATTGCGCCCAGTATCAGCGCATACTTGAGGTAATGTAGGAGTACATGGTAATTACTGTACCCCATGGCTTTCAATACGCCGATGACGGTTCGATCGGCCTCTACCAGGCGCATCAGAAGCATGTAAATGATCACGGCCGCGATCCCCAAAAAGACAACCGGCACGGTAGCCGCCAGTTCCTCCAACTGCTCGAAGCGGAGCGAGACACTGTAATGGCTCAGTTGATCGTCGCGGGTTATGATCCGTCTTAGGCCGCGCCCCTCCATCTCCTCATCCACCGCATCCTCCGCCTCTTCGAGGCAATAGCCAGGGGCCACCTCAAAGGTGGCATCGTTAACCTGTCCGGGCATCCCGAGGATGTCGGCCGCAAAATCCAGATCAGCGAACCCGATGCCATAGTGCTCTTCATCGGGGGCGAAGATGTTCTCCAGGTCGGTTATGGGATAGAGGAACTCGGGGCTATCCACCAGGCCGGACACCCGGACGGACACGGCCTCGCCGCGTGCGATCAGATCCAGTTCATCGCCCACCTGCAGATCATGCGCGGCGGCAAATCCCGTGAGAAGTGCCACCTCGTTGCGCCTCTTGTCCCCCGGGAGGTCCCCTTCCAGTACGAAGGGACGGTTCATCTCCCCATCGGACGGAAGGGCCACCAGGTGAAGCTCCGGATAGACGTCGCCTCCGACATCGACCTGCATATCAGCGACAATCCTTCCCTCGGCACTGCGAATCTCCGGTAGCGCATCCAATCCCTCGACATAGTCCGGCGCCTGTGGAACCAAATCGGCGAAAAGGTGGGCGAATCCCTGCTGCTCGTAATAGTCGCGGGTCGCCCCGTCCAGGTTCTCGAAGGTGTTGTTGAGCACCACGAAGGCGAGCAAACCCAGGGCAATTACCGTGACAATCGCCAGACCCTGCAGTTTGGATCTGGACATCATGCGCAGTAACCGTCTGTCCAGTGCTCTCATCACCATACAATCCTCTCTGCGGGCAGGGGATCCGCATTTTCTCGCGCTTCCACTATGCGTCCGCTGCGCATACGCAACATCCGATCACCCATATCTGCCACCGCGATATTGTGTGTGATGATCACAACCGTGGTGCCATAATCATTATTGAGATCGCGCAGCAGACCCAAAATGCGTATGCCGGTCTCATAATCCAGTGCCCCCGTCGGCTCGTCGCACAACAGAACCCCCGGGTTCTTCGCGAGCGCCCGGGCTATGGCCACCCTCTGCTGCTCTCCCCCGGACATCTGTGAGGGGAAGTGCCGTTTCCTTTCATGTAGTCCAACCTTTTGCAGGACCTCATCGACATCAAGGGCACCAGAGACCAGCTCCGTAGCCAACTGCACGTTCTCCCAGGCGGTCAACGCGGACATGAGGTTGTAAAGCTGAAAGACGAAACCGATCTCGGAACGACGGTAGGCGGTCAGCTCCGATTCGCTTAGTGCGGCCAAATCCCGCCCGCTGTAAATGACCCGCCCGGTGGTCGGAACGTCCATGCCGCCGAGGATGTTCAGCAGCGTGCTCTTGCCCGACCCACTCGGACCCACGATCACGATGAACTCGCCCGCACAGACCTCAAGCGATATATCCCGCAGGGCTTCGACCTCAAGATCTCCCTGGCGATATATCTTTCCTGCATTTTCCATTCTCAGTATTACCGCCGACAGGCATCCACTACCTCTCCCTTACTCCCTATCCCGGTGGCGGATACAGCCCGTCCATCT
>PWGR01000174.1 GCA_003554565.1 Clostridia bacterium | reverse complement strand
GGGTGTCGTCACCGGCCACCCGGATGCCCGTGGTTCTGCGTTCACTGAAGCCTCTGACCTGACAATAGAGAACCGGGGCGCAAAACGCTCCGGTTCCTCGATAATTTACCTGTCCCCAGGACGCCCATTGATAGCGTCCCTTATTTATTTGCCCCCCGAAATGTACTGCTATCGTAACAAACATTTTTCACGAATATGTGCCGACTGTCAAGGGGCGAGCCGGCACTTGAGTCCGATCACCGGGAGAGCTTCCCTGACAGCTTTCGGGCGGCCGTGAGAGGAAATTCCTTATGCTCATAGAATACTGCCCCAGTGCCGGGATCATGAACAGTGCTGCCCTGCGCAGGTCAAGATGTCTGCTGCACAACGGTCTGCGGCTTGCCGGAGAGGATAGAGGAAGAGGCTGAGGGCCACCTGCACTGGAGGTACTGTCGTTTGCTGCGGAGTCCCGCTGTGCGGTGACGGGTTGCAGACGCGAAAGGATTGCTTTCAGAGCGGTGCGTCGTCCCCGATTGAGGGAGATGATCTGATGCAGTACGAGAGACTGCCCCATACCAATCTGGAGATCTCAACAGTGGGGATGGGATGCTACGCTGCTGCCGGGGTATACGGGGAGTTTGATGAAGAAGCATTCGTTGACCTGCTCCGGCTGGGGTACGACGAGGGGGTGACGCTGTATGACACTGCCCCCACTTACGGCGAGGGAGAGAAAGTCCTGGGTCGGGCAGTGCGCCCCTTCCGCGGGGAGGTGGTCCTGGCCACGAAGGTCGGCCTGACGCCTGACGGCGGTCGGGACTGCTCTTTCGAGCACATCAAGTGTTCAGCTGAACAGAGCCTGCGCCGGCTGGACACAGGCTACATCGATTTACTGCAGGTGCACTTCGATGACCCTGCGACTCCAGTGGCTGACACGGTGGGTGCACTTGATACACTCAAGCGTGAGGGTAAGATACTCGAGTACGGTATCGGGCACCTCCCGCCCGGCCGGGTGAAAGAATACCTTGCGGTGGGTTCCCCCGCCTCGTCGCTGATGGAGCTGAACTGCGTCAGCAGGGAGCAGTACCGCCACGTTTTTCCACTCCTTGATGGATCAGCGGGCGTGATCGGGTTCAGTCCCAGCGCGCGTGGGCTGCTGGCCGGTCGCGTCGGGATTGACACGTGCCTCTTCGGGGATGATCCCCGTAGATTCGATCCACTTTACCGCGGGGAAAAATTCAGATCGGTGCTGCGGGTGGTGGAGGAGCTGCGGGATCTCGCAGCCGAAATTGGGGCATCGCCGGTTCAGGCGGCCCTGCGCTGGGCACTCCATCTTCCCGGGGTTTCGGCGGTACTGACGGGCACCAGTTCGCCCCTGCACCTGCGGGAGAACCTGGCCGCGGCTGATATTGCTTGGAGTGAGCAGCTGCAGGAGCGCGTAAACCAGGTACTCGACCGGGAGGAAGAGCGTTTCGCGCAGGAGTTGCCAGGTGAAATTCGGAGCATACTGCGCAACGCCCCGTCCTGTCTACAGGAAGGTTTGTGGGATCTGGTGTACGTCATGGAGCACGCGGTCAGTTGCGGCTGGGTGGAGGAGGGCGATATACTGCCCCTTTTCGGCCGGCTGTGGGCTATGCGCGAGGCGGGGGTCGATGAGGGGGAGCTTGCCTCCATCCGCAGTGCACTGGACGGGCTCCTGTTGGAAGATTTTTCGTGACAGTATTTGTGTGGGCTGAGTGAGGACCCGGTGAGGACCCGGTTTATCCTTTCCCGTCGTGAAATCGGGGGATTGGGGGCATTCTGTGAGGAGGACAATGCGGCATGGCAGGTTCGTCTTTTCCGGCCTGATGCTTATAGCTGCTGTGCTGATGGTGGTGGGCGGTGCCTGTGCCGGGCAATCCGATGGAAGCGATGAGGTGGACATCAGCGACCGGGTGCAGCTGCTGGACTTTCCTCCCCCGTACTCGGGTATGCTGGCCATCTCCAACGATATCGACGGTACGACGTTAGAGGAGTTCCGCGAGATCCACCGCTTCGTCAACACGCGGGAAGATACCCGGATGGGTGAGGGGCTGGGCCTTGATTTTGCTAACTCGTTCTGGTTCTTCAACTACAACGACACCGGCGGGTATATTGACGCTGAAGATACCGAGACGCCCCGAGAACAGATGAGCTACTTCGTCGCGGGCGATGCTGTAAAGCCGGGCGCGGCAGAGGAGATCCGGCATTACATACGTGCCGGTTGGATTGACACCCTGCACAGCTGGGGGGATTTTTCCCGCGCCGAGGTGCAGGAGCCCGTCTTTCGGCGGGGGCACGCCGAAAAGGCGCTGGCTGAGCTCAAGGTGCATGACCTGGACATCCGGGTCTGGACCAATCACGGCAATGTCGCCAACATCCAGAATTTCGGCTATGGTGTTGGTTTTGCCGAATACCAGGAGGGCGACAGGCCCGGGTCGACCGCCTACCACACAGACCTCACAATAGATTCCGGGGTTCACTTCGTGTGGAATTCGAAGGGGAGCGATGCTGTCGGTGCCCGGTCCCTGTTGTTTCCCATCGACCTGGCTGACGGTCGCAGTGTCTGGGGATTTGAACGGTACACACATACCATAAG
>PWGR01000099.1 GCA_003554565.1 Clostridia bacterium | reverse complement strand
GGATTTCAAATCATTCATCTTTCTTTTTCGTAGCCGCCACTTCATCCTGACCCGCACGGTAGGGTAGGCACCTCCACCACTGATCAAGTAGTGAGCCAAGAGATGGTGTTTCTCATCTCTGCAGTGTTCCATCTTTTGTGATTCCCGCATCCTCCAGGGCCTTGAGGTGACCGGCCACCCTCGGCGCATATACCCCGTAGGCCAACAGGCATTCCCAATACATACTCAGACGAGCCCCAAATCCGCGTAAGACGCCATACTTCTCTTCCTTGGTGTAGTGGGATATGCCTGACCATAAAACTGATTTAACCGGGATGTCCAGCTCGCGCGCCAGCCGGGTCATCAGGACTTCCACGCCGAAACGCGACCACGACATATCCGGCAGAATCCGCAAAAACCTGCGGGTCAGGGCTCGCTGCCCGTTTAATATGGCGAACCATCGCTGCTGTGCATCCACTATCCACCTGCCCTCGATGAACCGGGCCGTGATCATCCCCAGCTTGGGCTCAGCAATCGCTGGCTCAATCAGCAACTCCAGGTGACCCGGAGTCAGTCCCGTCAGGTCTGCATCCAAAAAAACGACCACGTCTGGATCATGAAGTGCATGTAGACCCGTTTGCAGGGCAGCACCTTTGCCCAGATTGCGGTCATGTTGCAGCAGCTGTACTGGATATTCTCCAGCCAGCGCGGCGGTCCCATCCGTGGATCCATCATCGACCACGACGATCCTCGAGAATAAGTCTGATTCTGTCGCACACTGTAACACAAGATCCATGCGTGGCGCCTCATTGAATGCGGGCACCACAAGAGAAACTCTCCGCGACATAACTCCTCCCCCCTGTGGATGCAGCTCAATCAGCAATGCTGTTCAAGGATATTGTTGCATAATTTACCGTCTCAAGTCCACAGAGCCTTTTGGGGATGGCGCCATCAATTTTTCGGACTCAGAGGCACAAAAGCTGAAGCCTGCCCAGTGCGGGGGGTCGCCCGGCGTGGACGCCGGGGCGACAGTTTACGGCGCATTCTCGAGCTATGGCGAAGAAAAACGTAATCCCTGGGTGGGGATTGCTCATAAACCTCGATATCGGATAGGCTGAAAATACCTGCAACCTACAGGGCAATACCAGAATCGTCAAATTGAAAGGAGAAGATTCAATTATGGCTACCAAAGAGTGTACCGGTTGTTCAGTGACATCGGACGAAGTATCTGGATGGGCCGAATGCCCCGACTGCGGTCGAGCCTACTGCCCCACATGTGTTGATCGCATGGGTATGCAAGAGGAAGAGGAAAAGATCAAAAAACTCCGGGGAGGGGACCCCTACACCCGGATGAAACTGCTCTGCCCCAGTTGTGAGAGCGAAATGAGCATGCTCTGACTGATTGATTGGGTCCAACGCATGCGGGAGAGGTACCCGGGATCGGGAGGCGGTTGCTCCCGCGCTGCGGTCGGTGTGAATTCATTGCAATCGATACAGACAGAAATGCCGGTGTTGAAGGAATCCGCCGGCGAGGAACACTCATTAACTGTCGATGCTGACGATGTTACTTCGGACAGTGTAGTGATCGAAGTGATCGCTGACAATCCGGATGATATGTCGTTTAGTATAGGGGCAACACCCGACTGCCAGGTTCACTTTTATGAGTTTACTATATTCGATATCGAAGATGGGTTCGGCACTCTGATTGATTTTGCGGGGTTGGACACCTATGGGCTCGATGCGCCGGATGCGGCCCCGCATGTCTGGTGGTGTGGGGGGCGGCGGGGGGTGACCCCGCCTCCTAGCCGATTGGGTTTCCTTGCTTGGAACAGGTTGTGGATAGCTCTGGGAGGGTCGCGAAATCTGCGACCCCCCATTGAAATCATTATCGAGGTTCAGTAACGACGGTCGCGCATTCTTGCCCGAATCCCCTTGGGGATGCGATCTGAGTAATCCCGGTAATCGTGACCCATTCTCGAATCCCTGGGTCGCTCTGGATCGCTAAGCAGATGATCCGTCATCGGTACCTCGTGAAGTTTCACTGTGCTCACCTCCATGTTTGACCTCATGCAACAGTGAACCATTATCACAGATGGTGACCTCAGTAACAACAGATATCTCTTTACAAGGAGGTGACAAAAGGGTTGAGCCACGCAGTGAGTGGTCTGACAAAGGCGGGACCCGTTTTGGGGACCTTGTGTCCGAGTTAGACCGACATCGTTTGTCACTCCCCGAAAGGCGCTTGCGGCGGAGACGGAGAGCGGGAATGTGTGCTGCCCGACCCCGATGACTTGTGCCGGGCGGCGGAATATTGGGAGGAAAACGATTCACAATTGGAGGAGGTTGCTCACACGCGGACCCGGATCAAATCTGCCGGTGCGGCTCACCAATTGAGAATGGAGAGGTGCCTGTGCTCGATGGAGATATGCGGGATGAACGCGAAGGTAAGATGAGAAAAAATGAGGTTTGATCGCGCCTGGGTAAAGGCGGACAATGAGGCTGAGCCAGTTTCCCCGTCCGCCCGGACAGACGATCATGTCTCGTTTGATGTGGATTGTTGCCACAAATACCCGTCGTCAATACGGATAATCAGAAGCAATCCGATAGTTGATATCTACTACCTCC
>PWGR01000302.1 GCA_003554565.1 Clostridia bacterium | reverse complement strand
TGTCCCCGACGACCAGGCTCTCGGGATGATACTGCGCCGGTTCGTCCGCGGCCGGTCGATCTGGCGGGATCGGGTGGAAAAGGCGGCAGAGACCGCGCTGCATGACCGGCTTCTTCCATCCATGGAGCGCAGCTGGCGCCGCCGCCTGACCGAAGCCGCTCACGAGCACGCCATAGAGGTATTCGGTCGGAACCTGAGACAGCTCCTGCTGCAGGCGCCCCTGGGCGACCGAACCGTTCTCGGCATTGACCCGGCCTTCCGGACAGGCTGTAAGGTGGCAATTGTCGATCCAACAGGAGCAGTGCTGCACACCGATGCAGTCTATCCGCACCCACCCCAGAAGCGGCGCGACGAGGCGCAGCGTTCGATCCTGCAGTGGATCACAGAGTTCTCGGTGGAGGTAATAACCATAGGAAACGGCACTGCCTCCCGCGAGACGGAGGGGCTGGTGGCCGATGTCATAGAACGCGCGCCACATCCGGTACACTACGCGGTTATAGACGAGGCAGGGGCCTCGGTCTACTCGGCGTCAGAGATCGCGGTACAGGAACTCCCGGATCTCGACGTCTCGCTGCGCGGGGCAGTATCAATCGCAAGACGCATCCAGGACCCGCTGGCCGAGCTGGTCAAGATCGACCCGCGCTCGTTGGGGGTGGGCCTGTACCAACACGACATCAGTCCCACCCGCCTGCGGGATGCCCTGGACCAGGTAGTGGAAAGCTGCGTCAACGCCGTCGGCGTCGACGTGAACACCGCCTCCACCCCCCTGCTCGCCCAGGTGGCCGGCCTGGGCCCAAAGGCGGCAGACAACACCGTCAAACACAGAACGGAAAACGGATCGTTCGCAACCCGCCAACAGATCCTGGACATACCAGGTGTGGGCCCAAAAACCTTCCAACAGGCCGCTGGTTTTCTCCGGGTGCGCGGTGGCGAGCAGCCGCTGGACGACACCTGGGTCCATCCCGAATCCTACGATATCGCCCGTGAAATACTACGACGGCTCGGGCTGGATCCCGGGGTGCTGGCTGAGCAACCCGAGATTGTCCGTGGCGCTGCCTCCGAGATGGACCCCGGTGAGATTGCCCGCGAGCTGGGACGCGGGGAGCCGACGGTTCGGGACATACTTGAAGCCCTTGCCCGGCCGGGTCGTGATCCTCGCGAGGACATGCCCGCCCCGATCCTGCGCACCGACATACTCACCATGCAGGGACTGCAGCCCGGCCAGGTCATGCTGGGGACAGTGCGTAACGTGGTCGACTTCGGTGCCTTTGTTGACATCGGGGTGGAAAGAGACGGACTGGTGCACATATCCGAGATGAGCGATGAATACCTGGACAGCCCTCATGATGCGGTAGGGGTAGCTGATGTGGTGGCAGTACGGGTCAGGGATGTGGATCACGTGCGCAAGCGAATATCCCTATCCATGAGGAACCTCCCGGACGACTTGCGTTGATCTCACCCCGACCTGCGCGCTGCCCGGCGGTGTGCCGCACACTCGACACACCGCCCGGTCGACTGCAGGAATCAGCTCAGTCGGCAATGGAGAAATCCTCCCAGAATCTGATGAAATCATCACGCGTGGATGAATATCGCTCCTCCTCTGTTTCGAGCTCCCCCGACTCTATCTCGCCAGCGCTGTACTGTCTGCGGGCCAACTGTAGCCGCAGGCGGGCTATTTCGTACTCCTGAAGGGCGAGTGCACCCTCCAGTGCTCCAGTCCAGTTGTCCCAGGCCATCTGCATTTCATGGTCTTCAATTTTCTCTCCGGCATCCCTGATCTGCTGGAGACGCCTGCGGGCATTGCCCAATCCGAACCGTTCATCCAGCGTGTACTCCACAGGTTCATCCGGGTGAACCGAATCCAGCAGGTCCGACAGGTCCGGGAGTTCTTCGAACTCCTCATCCGACCCATCTGGATCATTCGGAACCGGATCCGGTTCGTCCGGCGCATCTGCCTCCTCCACCGGAAGACACCCGGAGGCAGCAGGAACCAGAAGGAGGAGCACCAGTGCCAAAACCCACAACCGTATGCCATCGCGCATATTCGCGTGCCACGAATATCTGTGCATTGCATCATCCTTTCTGTACGTCAAGGCCGATCCTATCCACCCTCAGCCCGCCAACTACGGTGTATCCTGGGGCGAGGCGGATATGAAGGAAAAAGTCAGTCAAACAGTCGCGTGATCTGTGTGATCTTCCGCAATCCTAATCTTCTAAGGAAGTGTATGTCAAGATACTTGCTCCTTTACCGCGGACAATGAAAGTTTGGTGTAACACCGTCCGTCCAGCCCCGCCATAATATGCAACGGAAAGAGCGAGCCCGCTGCAGAGTGTGGGGTTTACTCGCGCGAGCTGGCGCGTATAACACATCATAGGTTGATGTATTGGGTTCTTCTCCGTTTGGGTTGGCAGGATTGTGGCCTGTGCAGTGATGAAGACACATAGAAGGACATGCGATCCCCTCGGCGAATAGTTTTTGATGGAAAAAGATTCCCGAGGAGGAAATCACATGTCCCAGCTGAGTATAGCAAGTTTGTTTCCCTTTCGTCGAGAAGTTGTTGAGGCGACTGAGATTGCAGGTGAAGATCGACTACAGGTAACGGTGCGGCCCGAT
>PWGR01000030.1 GCA_003554565.1 Clostridia bacterium | reverse complement strand
GCTACCCCGCTGCGACGGGTTATATCTATTACCTCATCGATGGCCGCCTGCAGCCAGGGTGTCGAGATAGCCGGATAGGTCGCGCCACGGAATTTCTGCCGTAAAACCAAATGTTTCGAGCTGCCTCGCCGCTGTTTGCCGGGCCTCACCTTGCAGGGGCGCAGCCCATCCCCCGCAGTTTCCAATTACTTCTGTGGTTACACCCTGTCGGATCTTGCTCTCGCCGCGCGGGTCGATGAACAGAGGGAAATCACTGTGCGTATGGATGTCTATAAATCCCGGTGCAAGAACCCGTTTCTGTCCCTGTACGGTGCGACGGGCGGGGCCCGGCAGATCTACCCCGACGGCAGCTACGTGCTCTCCCTGCACCGCTACGTCGCCGCGGTATCGCGCTGTTTTCGTGCCGTCAATAATGATCACATTCCGGAACATAAAATCATACATGTGCCTGCCCCTACCTGCCAGAATGCAAATCGTCATAGAGGGGTTCTCCAGTTGGTCTCAAGATCCTCCGGCTGGCTTGAGCTCTTGGGGCTTCATATGCAGCCTCGTAGGTGATATTGTACTGATGGACGGTTAAAGACTACATAATTCGAGTCCGACTGCCTTGTCAACAGCGAAAGGGGGAGGATATGGAACTCGATGGTGCCATGTTCATCGGTTTCTTCGGTGGCCTGGGGATGTTTCTCTTCGGCATACATTATATGAGTCGAAGCCTGCAGGCGACCGCCGGACCCAACCTCCGAGCCCTTCTCGCGCGTCTCACCTCCAATCCGCTCATTGGGGTCATGACCGGGGCTCTGGTGACGGCTGCTGTGCAGTCGTCCAGTGCCACGACGGTGATGGTGGTGGGGCTGGTCAATGCAGGCCTCATGACCCTACCGCAGGCAATCGGGGTGGTCATGGGTGCAAACATCGGGACCTCGTTCACAGCTCAGCTGATTGCCTTCAACCTTTCCGACCTGAGCCTGCCGGCCATAGCTGTGGGTTCCTTCGTCATCCTGCTGTCCAGGCGCCGTTTCCCCCGCAACGTGGGCCAGTGCATACTGGGCTTCGGCCTGCTATTCTTTGGGTTGGGGATAATGCAGGAGGCAGTGGCACCCCTCCGTTATCAGCAGGCCTTTCAGAACCTGATGGTACTCATGGCGGATCACCCGATATGGGGAACGGTCGTGGGAATAGGAATGACGGTACTTCTGCAGTCCAGCTCTGGGACCATTGGTATACTGCAGGGATTTGCCCAACAGGGTGTCATTTCCCTTCCCATGTCCCTTCCCATTCTGATTGGTGACAACATAGGCACTACTGTCACAGCCCTGATTGCCAGTTTCGGGACCTCCATAGCGGCAAGACGCGCCGCTCTCAGTCATACTTTCTTTAACTTCATTGGTGCTATCATCTTCTTTGTCGTGATGCCGTTCTTTGCTTCAGTGATAGAGTTAGTGACGCCCGAACCGATGCGTCAGATTGCCCATGCACACACCTTTTTCAACGTTCTGAACACCCTGGTACAGCTGCCGTTCATCTACGTCCTGGCCCGGGTGGTCACCCGGCTGGTGCCGGGCGAGGTGGTTGAGATCCCCCACGGCCCGCAGCATCTCTCCGAGACGCTCCTCGGTGCACCCGAGGTGGCAATTGAGCAGGTGCGGCGGGAGCTGGTCCGTATGGCTGCCATCGCCACCGAAACTCTTGACGATGCCATGGATGCTTTCCTCCGCAATGACCATCAGAAGATCGAATCATGTCTCAAGAAAGAAGAAGTAGTGAATGACCTGGAGAAGTCGATCATGCGCTATCTGGTTCGCCTGTCGCGCTCTGACCTCACCCTTGAGCAGGCGCATGAAGTCAACGGCCTGATGAACATGGTCAACGACATTGAGAGAGGGGGGGATCACGCCGAGAACATCGCTGATCTGGCGGAAGAGAAGTTCGACGGAAAGCTGCCTTACTCAGACCAGGCAGTGGCGGACGCCAGGGACATCTACGGGAAGATAACATACATTCTGGGCATGGCGCAGAACCTGATCCAGGATCGGGATAACCGTGATCTGGCCCAGGCGGTGGTGGCGGCGGAAGAAGAGGTAGACGAGTTGGAGGAGCGCCTGCGTGCGAGGCACATTGCCAGGCTGAACAGCGGCAGGTGCTACCCGGAATCCGGGGTCCTTTTCATTGATCTTTTGTCCAATCTTGAGAGAGTCGCAGACCATGCATCCAGTATTGCTTTTGTTACTCTTGAGAGCATTGAGTGACAATCTCTCTGTCAGAATGCCGAAAATCCCCAGTTGACCGGCATCCATATCCCGGCGGGACGGGTCGCCGGGCGCACCACGCGGTTCCCGCCCCGCACTATACATCATCTGCGATCAGAAATCCGGCAGGTAGGGGTTGACACCCCGTTCCTGGTTCAGGCTCGTGCGCGGCCCGTGGCCGGGGTAGATCGTATCATCTGGATCGAGAGTCTGCACAAGATGCCGCAGGCTGGCGACAATGGCCTCATGGGAGCCTCCCGGGAGGTCTGTCCGTCCTATGCTGCCGGAGAACAGGGTATCCCCGGTGAAGGCAACTCCATCATCCGTCAGGCTGATACAGCCGGGCGTGTGTCCCGGAGTGTGATGTACGG